>NZ_VPED01000004.1:0-163463 GCF_013417335.1 Acinetobacter sp. YH16031 | reverse complement strand
ATTCAGCTGAATAGCGCACATGCCCTAAAAAGAAAAGCCCCAGTGTTAAGAAGAATTGAATATAGAGATCAGCAAAGTGGCAAGCACTTTAGCTTTCTCAGCAATAACTTTCATTTAGCCGCCTCCACCATTGCGGCGATTTATAAAGATCGTTGGAAAGTTGAGCTGTTCTTTAAGGCGATTAAGCAGAATCTCAAATTAAAAGCGTTTCTAGGCCGCAGCAGGAACGCAATTCAGACACAAATCTGGATTGCGATGATCGCCTATTTATTGGTGAGTTTCGCTCAACATTTAGGAAAAACAGGTTGGACAGTTCAACGTTTACTCAGAATAATTCAAGTGAATTTGTTTGAAAGAAGAACTTTAAAAGCTTTATTTTCACCCGATAAAATACCCATAAAACAAGAGGAAGCTCATTTGAGCTTCCTCTTGTGAAAAATTGTGGGACAGCAATGGCCTGCATCGCAGGCTTTTTTGTTGTCTGGGTTACGTTAAGGTCTCACAATCAATACCGGAATCTCGGACTGGGAAAGGACATTCTGTGCCACGCTGCCCAGCATCAGTTTTTGCAGACCTTTACGGCCATGTGATCCCATGATAATCAGATCGGTCGGAACTTCCTGCGCTGCCTGAAGAATTCCTTCAGAAGGTGCCATACCATGAATGATCTTGGTCGTGACTTGTGTACCATCATGCACAAAATTTGCCTTAATCTCATTTAAAAGATCCAGTGCATGTTGTTCTGCCTGCATGAAATAGTCAGTGACTGCGGGAGCAACCTTATAAAAGTCCACGCCTTTAAATGGGTCTACAGCAATAATACTAACCAATGTCACCTTACTATTAAAAGCTTTGGCCAGCTCACGGGCATGTTCAGCTGCAGCATAGGACATCGAGGATTCATCGAGTGCGACAAGAATATGTTCATAGTTTTGCATGGTGCTTCCTCATTTTTAGAATATGCAGTGAAATGATCATTTAGAAAATGGAGGTTTACTGTAGAAGGGTTCAGACAGAAACACTGCCTGAAAAAATTGCGCACCTTGAAGATGCGCAAATCAGATTATTTTTTAACGATTAACACCGGAATTTGACTGGCGCCAAGAACATCCTGTGCAAAGCTGCCCAGAATCATTTTCTGGAAGCCTTTACGGCCGTGTGAACCCATGACGATTAGATCAGCCTGGGTTTCCTCTGCAGTCTCAGCAATATGTTCGGCATTCACCAGGCCAGTCACAATGCGGGAATCTGCTTCTATACCTTCACTGCCTGCAATTGCAGTGGCTTCTTTTAGGGCATTTTTTGCATTGGCATGAGCCTGAGCAAAATACTCTTTCATAATCGTTGAACTGTAGTAGAAGTCAGCTTCAGTAAAAGGGTCTTCTGCAATCAGGCTAATCAGGGAAAGTTTACTGCCAAATGCCTTGGCAATTTTGGCTGCATGTCGAACTGCAGAAAAGGAAATATCTGAACCGTCTACTGGGACTAAAATATGTTGGTAAGCCATGATTTTTCTCCGCATGTTGTGTGTTTTTTACGCTCTGATTTATTGATAGCACAATGTACCCATGGGTGCAATTGCAAAAAGCTGAAAAATGGCAAAAAATCTTTAAATTACAGGTATTTTCACATAAATGCAGAGATTTGATGAAAGAAAAAACAGAGCAAAAAACTAGGGATTCAGGTTTTATTGATCAAAAATAACAGGATAAATGACGCTGTTTTTCTGGGGATGGTTTAAACTGCCTGGGCTTATTTTTGGGCTGATCGAGGGGGAAGGTTTTGAGGTTTTTTGCTATTCATTTATTGTTGTTCTGTTCAATTATTCTGGCAGGCTGTCAAAATACTGTACAGAACAGCCGGGTCATTGCCAGTGCTTTTAATTTGACCACAGGGATGCAGCAAAAGGTGATGGATCGCTATGCACCAGGTTCGGTCATCGTGCATCAGAATATGGTCTATGAACCGCAGAAAAAGCTCTCTCTGGATCTGTATCAACCACAAAATATCGAAAATATCGGCCCGCAACCAACCATTGTGTGGATTCATGGTGGTGGCTGGATTTCTGGTTCCAAAGAACATGCCCGGGGTTATTTTAAACTTCTGGCTGCGCAAGGTTATAATGTGGTATCGGTCCAATATCAGTTTGCACCTCAAGCCATTTATCCAAGCCAGTTACATCAGATTGATCAGGCCTTGGAGTTTATTACTCAACATGCAGCTGAATACCAGATTGATGCCGAAAATTTATATCTGGCCGGAGATTCTGCCGGGGCGAATCTGGCCAGTCACTATGCTGCACTTTTAACAAATCCCGCCTTTGCCAAACAATCGGATTTTCAACCTTATCTGCAACCTTCCCAGCTTAAAGGTCTGATTCTGCACTGTGGTATTTATGACTTGGAGTCATTCGCCAGTACCGCACCTGATGAAATGAAGATCGTAGAGTGGGGAGTATATAGCCTGATTCAGGCTTATACAGGTGACCGTAAAAATGATGCCGAATTTCTCAAACGTATTTCTCCAATCCAGTATATTACGCCGTCTTATCCGCCAGTATTCATTAGCGGGGGCAACAAGGACTTTCTGACTGATACCCAATCCTTGCCTTTTATCAAAGCTTTAAAAGCGCAGCAGGTTCCAGTGACAGAAGTTTTTTATCCCGAATCTAAAGCCTGGCTGATTCATGAATATCAGTTCTTTATGGGCAAGAAAGAAAGTCAGCAGACTTTTATCAAGACGCTGGATTTTCTGCATCAGCTTTCACCCCTCAACATACAGTTATAAATAATTTATTTCTTAAGACATAACTAAGCTTTGGTTTAGGAAAGACAGATTTGGAGAATGAAAAAAATGAACCCTGCGACTTGGGCATATCTCTTATTGGGTTTGGCTATAATTGCTGAAGTCACTGGATCTACATTTCTAGTGAAATCTGAAGGCTTTACCCATTTGTGGCCTTCTTTAGCGGTGGTCGTTTTATTCTGTATCGCGTTTTATTTGCTGTCTCAGGTGATTAAGGTAATTCCTTTAGGCATTGCTTATGCGATTTGGGCCGGTGTAGGGATCATTCTCACAGCCATTGTCGGTTATATTGTATTTAAGCAGGCGCTGGATCTTCCTGCTTTTATTGGTATTGCCCTGATTATTTCCGGTGTAGTGGTCATTAATCTGTTTTCTCAAACGGCAGGACATTAAAAGAGATAGATATAAGTCTAAGCCAGCTGAGGTTTAAGCCTAAATAGTAAATAAACTATCAAACCAAGCAGTAGGCCCCAGAAAGCTGAACCTATTCCAAAAAACTGGATATTGGATGCACTGAACAGAAAGGTCATCAGTGCGGCTTCCCGGTCATGACTGTCCTGAAAAGCCAGTGCGATGTTATGGCCAATGGTGCCAAACAGGGCAATGCCAGCCAGAACCGTAATCAGAATACCTGGAAAAGCCATCAATAAGCTGGTCAGGGTTGCAGCGAAGAAACCCATCAGGATATAAAACAGACCACAGCTCATACCCGCGATATAACGTTTAGCCGGATCAGGATGGGCTTGTGCATCCAGACTGACTGCTGCGCTAATCGCGGCAAGATTAACACTGAAACAGCCAAAGGGAGCGAGTAGTGCTTGAGTGAGGCCCGTCCAACCTAAAATCGAATTTACCTTGGGTGGATAGCCATAACTTTTAATTACAGCCAGGCCTGGTAAATATTGCGATGCCAGATTAATCACCATTAGCGGAAGAGCTAGTCCTAAAATAGCTTGCAGGCTAAATTCTGGCGTGGTCCATACAGGCTGAGCGATACTCCAGTTCAAATGGGGAAGTGTAAAATCGATAAAGAACGGACAGAGTACAATTGCAAGCAGTACGGTAATGACAATGCTATAACGGGTACTGAGCTTTTTAGAAATGAGATAAATGGCCAGTACAGTGAGCACAAAGCCCCAGGATTGTTGCAGGCTGCCAAATACTGAAATACCAAATTTCAGTAAGACACCAGCCAGCATGGCACTGGTCAGACTTTGTGGAATAAACTGAAAAATCCGGTCAAATATTCCGAAAAATCCCAGACAGGCAATCAGGATACCGCAAATCAGAAAAGCGCCAATCGCTTCGGCCAGACTGTAATGGCCTGCGGAGGCAATAATTAACGCCAGACCGGCTGTCGACCATGCGGTGGAAATCGGATAGCGATATTTCCAGGAAAGCAGCAAGCCGGAAACCCCAATACCTATACCGAGTGCCCATAACCAGGAACTGATTTGCGCTGCATTTGCACCCAGGCTTTGGGCTGCTTCAATGACCAGTACCGCGGATACGCTGATCCCAATCATGCAGGTAATAAAACCCGCCATGATGGCAGGAAAGGAGAGATCTTGTAAAAGTTTAGGCATCATCCATGACACTATTTTTAAATGCGTTTAAATCATACGCTTTTCATATATCAACACAATGTTTTTAACAATTTTAGAAAGAGCTGCTCTTGCCAGAAAGCTGCTAATTTTTAGAAGGTTGAAGTCGCCAGTTTAATTCCGAACCCGCAGAAGAGAATTCCTACTGAAGCAACCCCGCCAGCCGTCAATTTATAATTCTGGTTGAAATAGCTCGCGAGTTTGACCCCGGAAAAGATCAGGATTGAAAGGTAGGTCATGCTGATCAGTTGCAGGATTAAAGCCAAGAGTGCAAAAGTCAGTGCCGGATAAGGGTAAACAGGATCAACAAACTGCACAAAAAAAGACAGGTAGAACAGAATCGCTTTAGGATTTAAAACACTGATTGTTAATGCTGTACGGAAAGGCTGAATCGACTCGACAGTTTCAGAAGTAGCCTTTTTAATCTGGACACGTTGTGACGACTGTTTCGGAAAGAAAGTCTGATAGGCGGCAATGATCAGTTTGATCCCAAGATAACTGAGATAGACAGCACCGATAATTTTCAGGGCAATAAACAGCACGGGGAACGTATGGAGTAAGGAGGCTGCGCCTAACGCCGTACACAGGATCAGAATCAGGTCACCGGTATAAACCCCTAAGGCGCCCATGTAACCGGTCTTGATGCCAAAGCGGGAGGCAATCGACATGACATAGAGGGAATTCGGCCCCGGCAGTAACACAATTAACGTTGTCCCAATGATAAAGGTCGTTAGATCTGTGATACCAAACACGAAGAACTCGCAAAAATGAAAAAAGCCGATGCGGCATTATAGCAACATCGGCCTGGAGAAATTCTATAAATTCGCTGTGAAATTAGGTGGTGCTCAAAAAACTTTCCTTTAATAAAGCCGCCAGTTGTTCACGTGCCTTGATAAAGCCATCGATACCACCTTGCAGTAATTCACTGGCCATCTGGTCCTGTTTCAGTTGTGCATCAAAATCGGCATGACTGATTGGACTCAGTTCACCTTGAGATTGAATATCTTTGGCTGAAAGCTGAGCCTGAACTTCACGCTGATCATTTTCAAGTTGTTCCAGCAAGTTTGGTGCAACAGTCAGTAGATCACAACCGCTGAGGCCCAAAACCTGCTCAATACTACGGAAGCTTGCACCCATGATTTCAGTTTTAATCCCATGCGCTTTATAGAATTCATAAATGCGCTTCACTGAGAGTACGCCCGGATCTTTTTCGATCGGATACGACTCAACACCTTCCGCTTTCTTGTACCAGTCTAGAATGCGGCCGACAAAAGGTGAGATTAAAGTCACTTTGGCATCAGCGCAGGCATGAGCCTGATGCTGACCAAATAATAAGGTCAGGTTGGTATGGATACCTTCTTCTTCCAGTGCTTTCGCTGCCTGAATGCCTTCCCAGGTTGATGCGATCTTAATCAGGATGCGGTCAGAATTAATTCCATATTGATCATACAGCGCGAGTAATTCTTTAGCCTTGGCGATGGTCGCTTCAGTATCAAAAGACAGGGAAGCATCCACTTCAGTCGAAACACGACCTTCAATCAGTTTTAAAATTTCAACACCGAATTTGACGGTCAAAATATCAATCGTGCGTTCAATCAGGGCATTATTCACATAGCTTTCTTGCTGGGCTTGTTGAAAAGCTGCTTCAATCAAGGCCTGATTTTCAGGTTGTTTCGCTGCTGCAGTAATCAGAGATGGATTTGTGGTGGCATCCAGAGGGCGAAATTTCTCAATTGCGCTTAAATCACTGCTATCTGCCACAATAGTCGTCAAGTTTTTTAATTGGTTTAATGCAGTTAATGTCATTACGATCTAGTTCTATGGTTATTGCTTATGCATTCTTATATATCATAAATCATCCTCTTACCAAGTAGACTGTCGTTGAATTTCTGTGATTAATGGTCGGTTTTTCGCTGCTGACGCAAGTGATTAATCAAAAAATGAGCAGCTGTACCCAGTCGAGTCTCCCGGCTCCAGACCAGATCGACAAAATATTCAAATTTTGGGGTGAAATCGAGCAGATGCAAGATCTGTAGCTGCTCCTGCAAATGTGGCTGTTCATTAATCATTTCTAAGGGAAGCACGCCCCAGCCCAAACCTTGCTGGATCATGCTGCAGGCTGAATGATGATTATCAGTGCGCCAGTAATTCCGGGAAAAGAGCAGTTCTGGCTTAATGCTACGATCACGACTGGCAACAACAATCTGTCGGTTTTGTAAAATCTGTTCATAGCTGACCTGGTGAAATTGACTTAATGGATGTTGTTTGGCCGCCACAGCGACCAGTATCTCACGTTTTAATTCTATAAACTGTTCCCGGGTTTCCAGCTGTTCTCGTTCAAACATCAGCGCTAACTGCGCTGAACCTTCAAACAGCATGCGATGAGCATCTTCTTGAGGTGCGCTAAAGACATTAACTTGCAGGGCTGGAAATTCCCGTTCCAGCAAAACGATATAATCGGTCCAGCGGGTATGGAGTAATTCAGACACCACCACAATATTTAATTCAGATTCAAGACCTGAACTGAGCGCAAGCGCATGTTGCTTCCATTGGTTAATTTCAACCAGAAGCTGGTCGGTTTTTTCATATAGTACTTTCGCCTGTGCGGTGGGTTTCGGTTCACGGCCAATGCGTTCAAATAGCACCAGATTAAGATCAATTTCCAGATTGGCAATGGACATGCTCACTGCAGAAGGAACCTTACCAAGTTTACGTGCAGCAGCAGAGAAGGAGCCAGTTTCCATGACCAGTTTAAACATCAGCAGCTGTTCTTGATTAATATTCATGCATTCCATCTTTCATTTTTATTGATAGATTCTAACTCGAATAATCAAATTAAAAGAAATAAAATTCCCTTATCTCCTGACTTGATGAACTGAAATGTTAATTTCGAAAAGAAGACTGATTCATGCCACCTTATATGAAGGCATTTTATTGGTGGTGATTGCCATATTATTGAGTACGCTCATGCATATGCCGCTTGAGGTCACAGGCGCTCTCGGAATTGCGATGGCTGTGACTTCAATGTTCTGGAATATGCTGTTTAATCATTATTTTGAAAAGTTTGAAGCCAAACATTGTCTGAAAAGAACAATCAAAGTGCGGATTGCTCATGCGATTGGATTTGAGGGTGGTTTGATGCTGGCCACGATTCCGATGGTAGCTTATGCATTACAGATCAGTCTGGCGCAGGCTTTTCTTCTGGATTTGGCGATGACATTATGTATTCTGGTGTATACCTTTATTTTCCAGTGGTGCTATGACCACCTTGAGGCCAAAATGGGTCTAGAACCAGACTACCGAAAAGCTTAACTTAAGTCTTTACTAGAGTAATCTCAAATGCTTCGCTAATAATATTGCAATAAAAAACCGCTCATAGAGAGCGGTTTTTTTATATGAGGCTTGGATTATTTTTCAATAATTGCTGTTACGCCTTGACCACCAGCTGCACAGATCGATACAAGCACACGACCTGAACCTTTCTGGTTAATCAGTTTTGCTGCAGTTGCGATAATACGACCGCCAGTTGCTGCAAATGGGTGACCTGCAGCAAGAGAAGAACCTTTTACGTTCAGCTTGGCACGATCAATTGAACCTAGAGGAGCATCCAGACTTAAACGTTCTTTACAGAATTTTGGATCTTCCCAAGCTTTCAGCGTTGAAAGTACTTGCGATGCAAATGCTTCGTGAATTTCATAGTAGTCAAAATCTTGAAGTTTTAGACCAGCACGTTCCAGCATACGAGGAACTGCATAAGCAGGTGCCATCAACAAGCCTTCTTTCTTCTCTACGAAATCAACGGCAGCAGTTTCCTGGAAAGTCAGGTAAGCCAGTACTTCATGGCCATTTGCTTTAGCCCATTCTTCAGAAGCCAATAGCACACAAGACGCACCATCGGTCAGTGGAGTAGAGTTACCCGCAGTCATGGTACGTGCATCGCCTTTACCGAATGCAGGTTTTAGTTTCGCCAGTTTTTCAACTGAAGAATCTGGACGCAAGTTGTTGTCGCGTTCAAGACCCAGGAATGGAGTTACCAGGTCATCAAAGAAACCTTCTTCATAAGCTGCTGCCATTTTTTGATGTGAAGAAGCAGCTAACTCGTCTTGCGCTTCACGGGAAATACCCCATTCCAGTGTAGTAATCGCCTGATGGTCGCCCATAGACAGACCAGTACGTGGCTCACCATTTTTTGGTGCGTCCATCAGGTCTTTCACATTGATTTTAGTCAGGGCTTTTAAACGGTCTTTCGCCGTTTTCGCAATGTTCAGCTCAAGTAATGCTTTACGTAAGCCATCACCGAAAGCGATTGGTGCATCAGAAGTCGTATCTACACCGCCTGCGATCCCCACTTCGATTTGACCTAGAGCAATCTTGTTCGCGATCAGGAAGGCCGCTTGAAGGCCAGTACCACATGCTTGCTGGATGTCATAAGCAGGGGTTTCCGGTGCAAGAGCAGTATCCAGTACACATTCACGCGTCATGTTGAAGTCGCGGCTGTGTTTCAGTACAGCACCTGCAACCACTTCACCTAAGCGTTGACCTTGAAGGTTAAAACGTTCAACCAGACCATTCAGGGCTGCTGTGAACATATCAGTATTGGATGCCGTAAAGTAAGCACCGTTAGAACGTGCAAATGGAATGCGGTTACCACCGATAATAGCAACGCGGCGAACTGTATTTTGGCTCATGTTTGGTTCCTGTTGAACAGAAGTCTGTGTTATAGATGTTGAATCTTGTTGGCTTGAAGTCGTTTTTTTGGTACGTGCAGATGTACTGCGTGTACGTGTGGTTTTAGCCGGACTTTTTTCTGCGGCATTGGCTGTATCAGGATTTTTAGTGCTACGCTTGCTACGCGTTGATGGTTTTGACACAGTTTCTGTCGCAGAGTTCTCGACTGCTGGATTATCTTGAGTTGTTTTGCTCATAAGGCTTTACCAGGCAAATAGATCGTCTTCTTGGCGGTTACATTAGCATAGAAGAAGATAGGCTGTATTGACTACAATGACATTACAGACTGCGCTTAGGTCAAGTCATCTGCCTATTATCTCAAGTATGATTGGGCGGAATCTGGTAGATCTATTGAAATATAAGTGTCTGGCATCATACTGAAGTTTAAGGATAACTTTAGATCAACCAAAAATTAATTTGTATGAGAGATAATAAACATGACTGATCAGTACCAAACTTTTGCAAAATCTCCTATTGGTAAATTTGTCATTAAAAATTTGGGTCTGCCATCCCCAACTTCTTTAGAGCGTTTTGAGTCTGCTACACCTGTAGTCAAAGGCGCGGTATTGTTTGGAGCGGCACCAGCAAGTACCTTGACTGGTGCTATTGCTCAGGTTCTGGCAAATATTCATGCCAATAGCTATGCGGGTAACAATGCTGAACTGCAACAGGCTGCTGCATCAGCTGGACTGAATCTGGGTGCGTTTAATCCGGGCGATAAAGAATCAAAATTCAAAGTTGTCATTTTTGATGCTTCAGGAATCGAAAATTCAGAACAGTTAAAATCACTTTATGATTTCTTCAACCCGATTGCGCGTCAAATCCAAAGTTCTGGCCGTGTCGTGATTGTGGGGACTACGCCTGAAACTGCTAAATCAGTCAGTCAGTCAATTGCTCAACGCGCACTGGAAGGTTTTGTAAAATCTGTGGGTAAAGAGTTTAAAAAGGGTATTGCAGCGAACCTGATCTATGTAGATGCCGGTGCTGAAGCAAACCTTGAGTCTGCTTTACGTTTTGCAGTTTCTCCACGTTCTGCCTATGTTTCTGGTCAGGTGATCCGTGTTACACCTGCTGAAAAAGTGGATGTGGACTGGACTAAACCATTAGCAGGAAAAACTGCTGTAGTGACCGGTGCGAGCCGTGGTATTGGTGAAGCGATTGCGCATGTATTGGCACGTGATGGCGCACATGTCATCTGTCTGGATGTTCCGCAGCAGCAAGCGGACCTCGACCGTGTAGCCGGTGAAATTGGCGGTTCAACTTTAGCCATTGATATTACCGCTACAGATGCAGGTGAAAAAATCAAAGCGGCAGCAGCTGAGCAGGGCGGTCTGGATATTATTGTGCACAATGCCGGTATTACCCGCGACAAGACTTTGGCCAATATGAAACCTGAGCTATGGGATCTGGTGATTAACATCAACCTGTCTGCCATTGAACGTGTAAATGACTATTTAATCTCCAACGATGGTCTAAATGCCAATGGTCGCATTATCTGTGTATCCTCAATTTCAGGTATTGCAGGTAACCTGGGTCAAACCAACTATGCAGCGTCTAAAGCGGGTGTGATTGGTGTGGTGAAATTTACAGCACCAACCTTAAAAAATGGTATAACCATTAATGCTGTTGCACCGGGCTTTATCGAAACACAAATGACGGCTGCGATTCCATTTGCAATCCGTGAAGCAGGCCGCCGTATGAACTCAATGAGCCAAGGTGGTCTACCTGTAGATGTTGCAGAAACAATTGCCATGTTTGCTTCTACGGCTTCAACAGGTTTAAATGGCAACGTGGTTCGTGTCTGTGGTCAAAGCCTGTTAGGGGCTTAATAGATCCCTCCCGATCTCTCTTTATAAAAGAGAGGAGAAGTCCCCCTTTTATAAAGGGGGATTAAAATTCTAAAGAGAAAATTCCAAGAATTCTCAAAACCTCTCCAGTGCTTCACTTTCATACAATGATTGAAGTATGCTCAGGAGAGGTCACTTTATAAAGATAATATTTCCAAAGGTTCAGTATGAATACGCGCCATTTTAGTCAACTTCCAAAACCTTATTTAGCCTATCCAAAAGTGATTCAAGGCTTGATTTTTAAAAAGCCGAAAGCTGAAAAAGTTCTACCGCAAGTTGAATATGTGGTGGATTCATTCAAGGTCGATCAGAAACATTTAAAAGCCTATAATGAAGTATGTGGCTTTAAAAATAATGGTTATATTCCAGCTATTTATTTGACCGTGCTATCTCAAAGTCTGCAAATGCACATGATGACCTCGGAAGCATTTCCGTTCCCGATTTTAGGACTGGTACATATCCGTAATCAGGTCAAGCAGTACCGTAAAGTCGGTGTAAATGAGACTTTAACCCTGTCATGCAAATTTGGTGAGTTACAGCCTCATGACAAAGGTGTTCAGTTTGATTTTATTACCACAGTCAAAGTAGGCAATGAAGTCGTCGTTGAGGCATTAACGACTTATCTTTCACGTCAAAAGACTGATGCTAAAGCTGCTGCAAAATCAGCAGAAAGTAAAGCGCCAGACTATAAGCTGAATACTGAATGGAAAATTTCAGAAAATACCGGCCGCCGTTATGCCATGACTTCAGGTGATTTTAATCTGATTCATATTCATGCTGTTACAGCGAAGGCTTTTGGTTTTAAGCAGGCGATTGCACATGGTATGTGGAGTAAAGCCAAAGCGCTGGCTAATCTGTCATTGCCGGATGCGTATGAAGCCGATGTCTGGTTCAAGCTACCGATGTACTTGCCTTCTAAAGTTGAGTTTCTAACGGCTCAAGCAGCGAATGATACAGATTTCCTGATCCGGAATAGCAAAAACCAGAAGCCGCATGTGACCGGCCATGTAAAAGCGATTTAAATCTAAATCAAAAGCCTAAACTCGATTTAGGCTTTTTCATTTTAAGGGATCAAAATTCTATGGATAGAATGATGCAGCCAATCAAAGATTATCTGTTTGCTGATCAGCATAATTATCAGGGCGATGTTGATACACGTTTTCGCGACCTTGCTCGTCAGTTTAGCCGCTTACAGGATGCACGTACTGATCAGGGTGGTGCAGCACTTGTCGTATATTTTCAGGGACAAAAAGTTGTCGATATTTATACCGGAAAGAAGTCTGCCACAGAAAACTGGCAGCCCGATACCATGTCACTATGCTATTCCACTGGCAAAGGTGTACTAGCAACCCTAGCGCATATTCTGGTCAGTAAAGGTTATCTGGACTATGACAGATCAGTTGCAGAATACTGGCCTGAATTTGCCCAGAAAGGTAAACGCTCTATTACTTTGGCACATATGCTGAGCCATCAAAGTGGTTTGTTTGATATCCGTAATATCATTGATGATGCCACTGAAATGGCTGACTGGTCACACATGCTGGAGCGGATCGCGGCAGCTGAACCACGTTTTCAGACCACGACTGATGCCGCTTATCAACCTTTGACTTTTGGCTGGCAGGTGGGTGGAGTACTGGAAAAGGCAACCGGTAAATCATTAGGCCAATTAATGCAGGAATATTTAGTTCAGCCTCTGCAATTAAATGGTGCCTATTTTAGTGTGCCGCTGGATGAACTGCCTCGAGTTGCGCGACCGATCTTTAAAGCAAAATCTGCATCTCAATCTTCTAAAGGCAAAAGAGTAGTTACACGCAAACCCGGTTTAATGGAGCGTGCTCTGGTCTGGAGTGGCCAGAGCCCCCAAGATTTTCAGGATGGCATGATTCCTAAAGGCATGAAGAATTTTAGCTTCTTTAGTGATGAGGGATTACAGGCGATTATTCCTTCAGCTAATGGCGTCTTTACTGCAGACAGTCTGGCAAAAATCTATGCGATGTTGGCCAATCACGGTGCTTGGCAAGGCCAGCAGTTGATTTCACCTCCAGTATTCCAGCGACTAAGCCAGGTGCAATATACCCGTCGTGATCGGGTGATGCCTGTGCCAATGCACTGGCGTCTGGGTTATCACCGTATTTTGACATTGGGTAAAGCCTCTACAGGTTTTGGTCATATGGGCTTTAACGGTTCTGGTGCCTGGTGTGATCCGGAACGCGGTTTAAGTTTTGCCTATACCCATAACTTCCCAACAGGTTCATTAACTGGAGATTACCGTCTTTGGGGGCTGACGCAGGAAACTTTGCGCTGTGCTGATGCGGTATTGACGGGAAGAAAAGGCTGGCGCTAACTGAATATCCTTGATTTGGGAGTTTAGTCAGTCATTTAAAATATGCTATTTTGTGGCAAATTCCAGTGCTGCGAAATGAAACCATGAAAAAAGTAATACTGATTCCCTTAGTGGCAACCGGTGCTTTATTCGGTTGTCAGGATCAAACCCAATCAGCTAAAAATACTATTGTTGAAGCCAAGGCACAGATTCCAGCATGGGCGGGAGAGTATCAGGGTACAACTCCTTGCATGGGCTGCTTGTCCCGTTGTGATGATTGTCCGGGCATGGCTGTCATGCTAACTCTGCACGAAGATCAAACTTATACTTTAGAACGTGAAAGCCTGAGTGGTCATAATGAGGTGGAAACCTTTAGTGGCCCGATTCGTTTCCAAGATGATTCTCATCAGAAAATTGAGCTGGTGAATGTAGCGACTCGTAATTTACTGTATGTTGATTTGGAAGAGCATGTGTTGGAAATCCGTGAAGACAAAAGCGGTAAACGCTACCAGATGCAGAGTGATTTTATTTTAGGGCGATTCGCTTAAACAGATTCAACCCAATCCTTTATCTTTGATCAGAAATTTTTATTTCTAAGATTGTATTAATCCGCTCAAATAGAGCGAAAATCAATAGATATTTTATTTTCCAAATATACTAAAAATATCCTGATATTTCAGTCAGGCATAAAAATGGAGCAAACAGCTTCGAGATAGTTGATTTAAATCAGATTGATAGGTCTATCTCTCCAGATCATAACTGATTAATTCATTCACTATTTTATAAAAAAACAGTATGCTTAGACCTGTAAAAAGGAGCATACATGTATCAAGTACTTGCGCGAAAATACCGTCCCCGCAATTTCAACGAATTGGTCGGTCAAAACCATGTTTCACGTGCCTTAACCAGCGCACTGGAGCGTGGCCGTTTGCACCATGCCTATTTGTTTACGGGAACGCGTGGTGTTGGTAAAACCACGATTGCACGTATTTTGGCGAAGTGCTTGAACTGTGAAACCGGTATTACTTCGACTCCTTGTGAGGTATGTCCGACCTGTACCGCCGTCAATGAAGGCCGTTTTATTGACCTGATTGAGATCGATGCGGCATCACGTACCAAAGTCGAAGATACCCGTGAGCTGCTGGACAATGTCCCTTATGCGCCAACTCAGGGTCGTTTCAAGGTTTATCTGATCGATGAAGTACATATGCTGTCCACGCATTCCTTCAATGCTCTATTAAAGACACTGGAAGAACCACCGGAGCATGTCAAATTCCTGTTCGCAACCACAGATCCACAAAAGTTGCCGATTACAGTTATTTCTCGCTGTCTGCAATTCACTTTGCGTCCATTGGCTGTCGATGAAATTACCGAACATCTGGGCAATATCCTGACGAAAGAAAGCATTCAGGCTGATCAGGATGCGATCTGGCAGATTGCAGAATCAGCACAGGGCTCGCTTCGTGATGCCTTATCCTTAACAGATCAGGCGATTGCCTATGGTCAGGGGGCTATCCAGCATCAGGATGTCAAAGACATGCTGGGCTTGATCGACCGAACCATCATCTATGATCTGATTCTGGCGATTCATCAGAACCAGAAAGCACGTGTTAGCGAATTATTATTGCAATTCCGTCAGCAGGCGCTGGATGTATCACTGGTATTAGATCAGTTGATTTCTACCTTGCATGAACTGGCTTTATTACAATACCTGCCAGATTTAAGCCTGAAATACAGTGCCGAGATCAATCAAAAGATCATGCAGTTATCGGCTTTGATTTCAGCACAAGATTTGCAACTGTATTATCAGATTGCCTGTAAAGGCCGGGCTGACCTACAGCTTGCGGTTACGCAGGAGCAAGGCTTTGAGATGACGGTGCTGCGTTTGCTAGCCTTCCGTCCGCTACAGCCAAATGAAATTCCAACTAATACAGCTCAGATACAACAAGCTGTAGCTGCTGCTTCAGCTCCACAACAAAATCAGATAACGCAGCAGGAAAGTGCGCCGGTTGCTCAAGCTACTGGAGAAGATTTTTCATTAGATGCTGGCTATGAAGACGAGCAGGATAATCATCCAGTCACTGCACAGTCTGAACCATCTTCGGATGATTTTCTGGATGAAGACGAGCCAGAAACCAATTCTGAGCCTCAAGTTATACAAGCTGAATCAACTAGGGTAGAACAATCTGAGTCTGATCAAATTGTATTTGATCCAAATCTGGAAGATGGTCTGTTTGGTTTTGACGATGTTCATGCAGAACCTGTTCCATCCAGCCCTGAAGCCAGCAGTGATGATTTCCTCTTAGAAGAATTCATTCCTGAAAATGATACTGCTGCACCAGTAGAACAAGAACCGGAGTTTAATCTGGATGCCTCGACTCCTGAATCAGAACAAGTGACTCATAAAGCAGATGAAAGCCAGCCGGAAATTTCTACTCAGACAGAGGCTGCATCAACTCAGATTGCAAATACAAATATTTCTACAGACCGTAATCTGATGCCGCAGGATATTCTGCAAATTCCGGTACAGGATATGCAGGGTGAATGGACGGTAGAAAAATGGGAATTCTGGTTCCGTAATAGCCAGTTATCTCCGGCAGTTCAGGAACTGGCTCAGTATGGCATCATGACCGGCCAGATTAATGCAGCATCGGTCTTCCATATTCCAGAGCGTTATCAGCCGCTTTTGTCGCAGCTACAACATCATCTGGAAGCAGCTTTGCGGGAACAATGGCCGCAGACCATTTTCCAGGTGAAGTTTGAAGATGTAGAGCAGTTAACGCCATATACCATGCAGCAAGAACGTAAAGTACGCGCTTTTAAACGCGCAGAAGAGCTGCTGCATGCTGAACCGGCTGTACGTGACTTGCTGGAACAGTTTGATGGTGAGTTGCACAATATTCAGCTGAAATAAAATAATTTTAGGCTGAGACAAAACGTGCTAAAGCATCCCGCATTTCAGTTGGAATCGGGGTGCTTTTTCGTGTGTAGCGATCGACAAACACATGTACAAAACTGCCTTGAGCGGCTGCCGTATCAGAATTCATTTTGAAGATTGCCAGATCATAGCTGAGAGAACTATTCCCCATTTTTTCTATGGCGACACCTACCTCAATAATTTCCGGATAAGACAGTTCCTGATTGAACTGGCATTGCGAGCTGACCACCAGTCCAATCATTGGAGAATATTTGGGATCAAATGCGGCTTCCTGAATCAAAAGGGCATTCGCGGCCGTATCAAAATAGCTGTAATAAGTGACATTATTGACATGGCCATACAGGTCATTGTCCGCCCAACGAGTCTGTATCGGCAGAAAAAATGAATAATGTTCGCGTTGTTTAAGAGCTGCTTTCATATTTTTAAATAACTTGTAGTAGCTAGATCTGCTAAGTTGAAAATAATCTGAAACTTAATAAATCGCCTGATAAATGTTGTAAGCATCTTCCAGAGTAAGTTCACGTGGATTGTTCTGTAACAGGCGGCTCTGTTTCATGGCATCTTCGGCCATGATCATCAGCATATGTTCAGGAATTCCTAACTGTTTGAGTTTTAGGGTTAAGCCACTTTTTACCAGATGGTTATTAAAATGATCAATAAACAAGTCAGTCAGGCCATCGTGACAGCCTTTGCTTTGCGGATCTAACCAGCACATCAGTTCGGCATAGAGCGCCTTGGCATCTGGTGTATTAAATTTCATTACCTCAGTTAATACCAGTGCATTACTATGTCCATGCGAGATATGGAAATGTCCACCTAGCGGATAAGCCAAAGCATGCACCGCACCCACTGGTGCATTGGCAAAGGCCTGACCTGCCAGCATAGAACCAACCAGCATGTTTTGACGTGCGTCCAGATCCTGCCCATCGTCCAGCACACGTTGCAGATTGGCATTTAACAGTTTCAAAGCATGCTTGGCCAGCATATCGGAATAAGGATTTTTTTTGATTTTAGAGGTATAAGCCTCAATAGCATGAACCATGGCATCAATGCCAGTCGCAGCAGTAATTAAGGGCGGCAGATTCTGGGTAAAGGTTGCATCCAGAATAGCAGTATCTGCAAACAGGATCGGTGCCACAATTCCGGTTTTGGTAGTTTCACCTGTAGTGACAATTGAAATCGGAGTAACTTCAGATCCCGTACCTGCAGTGGTAGGAACCAAAATCAAGGGCAAACGGGGGCCAGTAGCCTGATTTACGCCATACAGATCAGACAAAGATTGGTGCTGTGACGGATGACTCAAGATTGCAATCAGCTTGGCGACATCCATAGAGCTGCCACCACCAAAGCCAATCACGATATCGACATTTTCCTGTTTGGCAAAATCTGCTGCTTCAAGCACTACATGCTCAGGTGGATCGGCCTGTACATCGGAATAAATTGCATAATCCAGTCCCGCATCTTCAATAATTTCCAGAATAGGCAGGTGTAATTGATGCTGTAGCATGCCTGGATCAGTGACCAGTAAAACACGCTGATAACGGCCCTGTTTGAGAATAGAGGATAATTCCTGAATCGTGCCGAGGCCGGCGATGATGTTGGGAACGGTTTGAAACTGAAATCGATTCATGTCTTTATCCTTTAATTTTTATCGCAAATACAAAATTATTATGGGGCGGTGATATAGGATTCATCAGGTAAATAACTTAACATAAGTATCTTGAAAATGATTAACTCTGAGGTTGTTTATGTCATCCAGAACGCCATATAAGGTGTTATGTGTTTGTTTGGGAAATATTTGTCGTTCTCCCACGGCAGAAGTGGTACTCAGACATTATTGTGATGAACAGAAACTCGATATTGTGGTCGACTCAGCAGGAACCAGTAATTACCATCCGGGGAAAGCACCTGATTTGCGTAGCCAGCAACATGCCTTAAAACGGGGTTATGATCTTTCTGGCCTGCGTGCGCGTCAACTCAAAACCCATGATTTTATTGATTATGATCTGATTCTAGCGATGGATCTGGAAAATCTGGCAGATATTCAGGCGCTCCAGCATCAGGCAGAGGCAGAATTCGGACGCCTGCGTGCCCAGGTTGCTTTAATGAGTGAACATGATCAGCACTATCCAAAACAGGCTTTGCCAGATCCATATTATGGCGGGGCAGATGGTTTTGAACGTGTCCTGAACCAATGTGAGTCCAGCAGTCGGGCCTGGGTAGAAATTTTTAAACAACATCAAACAGAAAAGGTTTAAGTCATGCAGATTCAGACTCAGGTTCAACTTAAACCTTTTAATACGCTAAATCTCGAAGCGATTGCCGCTTACTACAGCCGGATCCAATCAACTGATGATCTGATTGCTGCACTGGAGTTTGCTGAGCAGCAACAACTGAATGTGCTGATTCTTTCTGGCGGTAGCAATATGTTATTGCCGGAACAGATTGATGCACTCGTCCTGCATATGGATATCCAGGGCATTGAAATGCTGGAAGGAAATGAGCAGCATCAATTTCTGCGGGTAGGTGGGGGCCAAGTTTGGCATGACTTCGTACTCTGGACGACAGAACAGAAATTCTATGGTTTGCAGAATCTGGCCCTGATTCCTGGGCTAGTCGGCGCATCTCCAGTGCAGAATATTGGGGCATACGGTGTCGAGGTCGGCGAATTTATTCATGCGGTAGAGGTCTATGACCGTAAGCTGAAAAAATTTGATTCCATTCCTGCCGCAGACTGTCATTTTTCCTATCGTCATAGTATTTTTAAAGATGATCCAACACGTTATGTGATTACACACGTTACTTTTAAATTACTAAAACAGGCAAATCTGAAACTGAATTATGGTGATCTTAAAGCAGCGGTGGGTGATAATCTCACAGCAGAAAACTTGCAGCAGCAGGTGATCCGGATTCGTCAGAGCAAACTTCCTGATCCTAAAGAATTTCCAAACGTGGGAAGTTTCTTTAAAAATCCTATCGTAAATCAACAGGTTTTTGACCAAATTGCTGTGCATTTTCCTAATTTGCCCCATTATCCGCAGGCCAATGATCAGGTTAAAATGGCGGCAGGCTGGCTGATTGATCAGGCAGGCTGGAAGGGGAAACAGCTTGGGCCAGTTGGCATGTTCCATAAACAGGCACTGGTTCTGGTGAACTATGGTCATGCTTCTCTGACGGATGTCCGTCAAACCTATAGCGCAGTACAGCAGGCTGTCTGGGACAAATTCAAGATTATGCTCGAACCTGAACCGGTATTATTTGATTGTAAAGGCTTAATTCGATCTCATCAGGATAAATAACGTATATGAAAAATACCCATTGGATGGTCCGTTTAGTACAAATTGTCGCAGGACTGTTTGTATTTTTCGGCTGTCTGGTGATGTTAATTTATTCGCCATTTTATTCTCAGCTCGTGGTTAAGGGACTCAACAGATTTGTGTCCTTTGAAATTAACGAAGTTGCAGCACAAAGCCAGAAAATGGCTTCCCTGAGTGAAGATGATACGCTTGAACCAGGTTCTGATCAGTGGATTGCCCGTCAGGCTTATTTACGTGTGATGGAGCAGGATATCCAGCAAAATCATTCTGCCAATCTGATGCAGATTCAGGCACGCTACAAGATACTGCAACAGATGATTGAAGAACATCAGCGTGAACAGCAGGAAGAAAAAGCAGAACAGAACCAACCTGCACAAGTACCTTTATTGTCCCAGCAAGAACCTGTGGAAGCCGTTGACCCAACTCAGAAGGTCCGCGAACTGCTGGAATGGGACAGTAATGAAAACAAAGAACGGATTGAACAATATATTGAATTCTTGACGACTCATCCTTTAGAAGATGAAGAAGCGAGCGCCGTTCAGGTCACAGCGAAAGAAGAAATCAAGGAAGATCTGGCTTTACTGCAAGAACAGCAGCAACAGAAACCGGTCAATCAGTCTAAACCTTATGCCATTGTGGTCTTGGGTGGTGGTCTAACCTTGCATGAAAATGGTAAGGATATTGTGGTCAATGACTATACCCGTTTGCGTCTGGAAACCACACTCGCAGTTGAAAAACAATATCAATTACCGATCGTATTGAGTGGTGTGGAAGCGCCGTATATGCAGCGCTGGTTACAAAATTACAATGTCGATGCCAAATTGCTTGAAGACCGCAGCATGAATACCTGTGAAAATACCCGTTTCAGCTCGTTATTATTGCAAAAAAAAGGTGGGGCACCGACTGTGATTCTGATTACCGACCGTTATCATATGCCGCGTACCCGTCGTCTGTTTGCACTGAATGGTATTCAAACCATTCCAGTGGAAGCACCGATGCCGAAGTCCTTGACCCGTTGGCGTCCAAGCCGACAAAATTATGATCATAGTCGCCGTGCCAATTATGAAATGCTAGCCACTATCCGCGATATGTGGTTTGGCTCCAGTGACTGTCGGGAGGTGCCTTAATGTCTGATATTCCGTTTTTAAATCCGACCATCCTGAAACAGCTGGATTTACCTGTGCCAAGCAGGGAAACAACACCACAGCTTTTGCAGCCCTTAAACCTGAACAGGGATGACCAGCCGACTATTGATCTGCTGTCTTACCGTAGGCTGTATGGTTTCGATTTACTGGATTGCAAGCATTGGCAGGGCTATGTACAGATGCCGCTGTTTAAACTGCATGTGCAGGTATTTACACCCACTCTGGAAAATACCCGTTTTGACAAGATTCAGGGAACTGCGTTTCTATTACATGGATATCTGGAACATAGCGGAATTTATCAGCCGATCGTACGTGAGTTGCTGGAACAGGGTTTTAGCGTTCTAACCTATGATCTGCCGGGGCATGGTCTGAGTGATGGTTCATCTGCCAGTATCCAGAATTTTGACCATTATCAGCAGGTTTTGCATGCGGTATATCGCTATGTCAAACATGCCGAGCAGTTACCTAAACCATGGGTCGGTATTGGACAGAGTACCGGTGGTGCGATCTGGATGCATCATTTGCTCGAATTTGCAGAACGACGTGAAAATCCGTTTGTAGATCGCGTGCTGTTATTGTCACCGTTGATTCGTCCGGCTAAAACTGCCTGGTGGCATAATCCGCTCGGACTCGGCATTATCAGCCGGATCAAGCGTGAAGTACCGCGTCATTTCCGCCGTAATAACCATAATCCTGAATTCCTGCGTTTTATCCGCCTTAAAGATCCTTTGCAACCCCGCATGATGGGCATGGACTGGATTTTGGCAATGTCACGCTGGATGCTGGAAATGGAAGGACGTCCAGCCTGCCGTATCCCTGTCTGGTTAGCTCAAGGCGCTCAAGATCAGACAGTGGACTGGCGTTATAATATTGAATTTATCCGTCGCAAGTTCCGCCTGCAAACTTTGTTAATGCTGGAAGAAGGTTCACATCAATTGATTAATGAACGTGCGGATATCCGTGCAGCACTCACAGGTTTAATTCCAGCTTTCTTACATGCGCATGGCAGTAAGACCTATTATTAGACTGTCACGCTTTCAATTAAAAAAGGCGTTTAAGTAAACGCCTTTTTCTTGTCTAATTTGATTAAGCTTTGTTTCTTATAAGCTCAAAAACTTTCCAGTTTGGCCATATTCCACATACGGAAATAAAAGTTTTCCTCATCTTTATTTTCGCAATGTAATAATTCGCTTTCTTTAAGCCAGAAATGAATCTGGGCAAAGTTCTTGATTTCATGATTGCTGATTCGCTGTGCCAGATGATGCGGTTTAATAGCAGAAGGATGTTTTAAACCTGCTGAAGCGATTAGCTCAGACAGGGCATGCATTGTATTTTTATGGAAATAAAACACTCGCTCGGCCTTAGTCGGGACATGCAGAGCTTTTTGACGCTCTTTATCTTGAGTAGTGACTCCCACAGGGCATTGATTGGTATGACAACTTTGAGCCTGGATACATCCGACTGCAAACATGAATCCGCGCGCTGAATTGACCCAGTCAGCCCCAAGTGCCATGGTACTGGCAATATCAAAAGCACTGATAATTTTCCCGCTTGCACCAATTTTAATCTTGTCTCTCAATCCTGCACCGACCAAGGTATTGTGCACAAACAAAAGACCTTCTCTTAAAGGAGTACCCATATAGTCAATCAATTCAATTGGTGCAGCACCGGTACCGCCTTCAGATCCATCTACCACAATAAAATCAGGATAAATTTTGGTATGCAGCATGGCTTTGACCATACTCATAAATTGCCAGGGTTGACCCAGACAAAGCTTGAATCCGACTGGCTTACCTTCAGAAAGCTCACGTAGTTGTTGAATGAAATTCATCATTTCAATCGGGGTTTTAAACGCTGGATGTCCAGAAGGAGACACACAGTCATGTTCACGGCTAATCCCGCGAATCTGAGCAATTTCTTCTGAAATCTTGGCTTTAGGTAAAATCCCGCCATGTCCAGGCTTTGCGCCTTGCGAAAGTTTGATTTCAATCATCTTCACTTGAGGTAGCCTGGCTTTTTCTGCAAATTTCACCGGATCAAACTGACCCTCTAAGGTTCGGCAACCAAAATAGCCGCTACCAATTTCCCAGACAATGTCACCGCCATGTTCCAGATGATAAGGGCTGATACTACCTTCACCTGTATCGTGAAAGAATTTGCCTTTTTGCGCACCAAGATTTAAAGCCCGAACCGCATTGGCACTTAAACTCCCGAAACTCATAGCCGAGATATTCAAAATGGAAGCAGAATAAGGCTGGGTACATTGTTCATTGCCGATCAGAATGCGAAAGGTTTCTGGATCGGCAGGTCGGCAAGGGGTGAGGGAATGGCTAATAAACTTATAGTTTTCTTCATAGACATTCATGATCGAGCCGAAGGGCTTATCTGAATTTTCATTTTTGGCCCGTTGATACACCAGACTGCGCTGCATACGTGAAAATGGCAATGCATCCCGATCAGCTTCAATAAAATACTGACGAATTTCAGGACGGAATTCCTCAAAGATAAAGCGAAAATGACCCATAATCGGGTAATTTTTTAAGATCGAGTGTCTGTTCTGCAAAACATCATATAGGCCTAGCAGGCTCAGTAGAATACTGACGATCCATAACGTATTCACCAAAGTTGCCGGCATAAAATAATAAATATAGCGCGGCTCATAACCGATATGAAAAATCGTAAAAATAACGGCGATGATGATGCAGGCAAACCAGACCGAATGCCGTGAAAAGAAAGTATTAAGTAATTTGTGTCGTACTAATTGCGCAGGGTTAGCCATTATGAAATTAAATCCCTATTTCCACTACGATAGCATTTAATAATGTGCAGAGCTGCCTAGCTTATACAAGCATAAAATTGTTTTTTAATTTTATAAACTTGCTGAAAGTCTTGTAATGGTCGCCATACTTATATTCTAGCTAGATAATAAATTTTCCAAATAATCTTCTATGGAAAAATTGTGCAAAAGGCATGCATTCTTTTTATTTCAAAAACAGGCTTCAGCGTTTTATAGTGATTTTACCCCCACAGCAGGAGTGTACATTATGACAAAAAAATCGATTCGTTTTAATAAGGCAGAGCTGGCCTGCTCATGTTGTCAGATTCTTTAATTTCTAATGTGACACATCCGGTCTGTGTTCTGGGGCAAGAGGAAAGCAGACTGGCTCAGTAACAGACAATCAGAACAATAATAAAAAATAAAATGATAAATTGATCAGGTCCCCCAAATGGGGACTTTTTTATTCTTTGGAAGAGGCTGAATCAGTGTCATTCGCTTGATAAACAGCATCTGCCACTATTTTTGGTTCGATATGCTTGATTTTATTGCCAAAACTGCGCAACCACCACACAAGTTGCGAGGTAAAAGGCACAGTTGCACTAATCAGAGCCATGCCATTTTCAATTTTTTCAATCTTTTGATCTTTGCTGAGCTGGCTTTCTTCAAAATAGTGTGCATCAGATTCAGGCATGCTCAGTTGAAGCAATACATTTTCTGTTGGCTGGTTAAAATCGACCCGAAATCCTAAAGCGCCAGATTCAATATATTCATCAATATCAAAATTTACTGGATGCAGGGCACGAGAATTCAGCACCACCGCTGATTTAAAACGGTGCAGGGCAAAGGTCTGAATATCCGATTTATCATGACGGGTACAGACCAGATAGATAATTGAACCTTTTTGCACTAATGCCAGCGGATTTAAAATATAGGTTTTCTCTTCGCCATTATGACCACGACCCTGATAAACACATTCCAGCTGTTTGTCCTGTAACAGGCCTTCGTAAATCGCCTGTTGGGCCGTTTTATCAACGACAGGCGGAATAAGCGGTTGGGTAGCGGGCACGATTCTGACCCGGTTAATCCATTGTCGTACGTTATTTTGTGAAGACAGGCTGCGTCGAGCCAGATCAAACCAAGGATTCATTTCTTCAATCAGACTAGGTGGCAGCAAATGTTTCAGATGTTCTTCCACCATCATAAAGGTCACCGCTTGCGAACTGGTCATATGCGGCAAGCTTTGAATCGGGGCATCTGAACGCCAGCGCCAGCCCTGGGGCGTGGTTTTACTGCTCTCAATCGGGAAACGCTGGGCAATCTGGTTCAGATCACGCTGAATGGTACGCAAACTGATCTCGATCCCTTCACGATTCAGGATTTCCTGGAGTTCACGGGTTCCCATCCATTTACCGGTAGAAAGACGCGACAAGATTTGCCATTGGCGGTAAAGGCTATTGGAGGTTTCTTTTTCTTGTGCTGACATAATGTATTTTTACTGGCAATCAGTGGAAACAAATTAAATATGAGCTTACCACAATAAGAAATCTGGATTTTTTTCGCAAGTTATTCTGCGCAACAATTGTCCTACAATCCGTAAACATCTTGATGAAAAATGATATTGAGTGAATAGGCACTTTGCTGGGTTAATACAGACTTCGAAACGGATGTCATGGCATGGATATTGCTCTGATTTTATTATAATAGATTACAATGACGAGGTTTGTATGCTAAAAGAAAGCCAGGATACAAATACTATTACAACAGTAGAAAATCATACTGCAGCAGATTTAAGCAAAAATTTTACAGATACTACAGCACTCAATATTTCAATTAAGCACAGTCCGCATTTTTTATACCAAGAGATTTCTTCGAAATTTTTTAATGAAATGCGTAATCATCAGGTGATGAACAGCCAGGCAGGTCAACGAATTGAAGAATGGCTGTCACAGCATACATTAGATGAACTGAATCAGCTAAATGAAGTGGCAAAAGAACATTTTCTCTATGACGGTATTACATTTACCGTATACGGCGATGAGCAGGGCACTGAGCGGACTATTCCTTTCGATGTAATTCCCCGGGTGATTGCCCGTAAACAGTGGAATATGGTGGCACTGGGTTCAGCACAGCGTGTTCGTGCCTTAAACCTGTTTCTGCATGATATTTATCATCAACAGGATATTCTCAAAGCCAATATTGTTCCTGAACTTCAGGTGCTGACCCATGAAGCATATCAGCCGCATATGTACCAGCATCATTTGAAAGGCAGTATTTATAGCCAGATTAGCGGGATTGATATTATCCGGGATTCCAAAGGCGAATTTTATGTGCTGGAAGATAATCTGAGAACGCCGTCTGGTGTGTCCTATATGCTGGAATGCCGCAAGATCAGCCAGAAGTTAATGCCAAAAGTGTTTGAGCAATCCAATATTGCCGGTATTGAACAATATCCAAAACTCTTAAAAGAAATTCTGGCGGAAAATGCCTATACCGATAATCCATTCATTGTGGTTTTGACTCCGGGTCGTTTCAATAGTGCTTACTATGAACACGCTTGTCTTGCAAGGGAGATGGATGTGCCTTTAGTGACATCGCGTGATCTTTTTGTTGAAAACTCGAAGGTTTATGTAAAAACAATACGTGGGCGTCAACAGGTTGATGTTATTTATAGAAGAGTCAACGACGCCTATCTTGATCCACTGTGCTTTAAACCAGACAGTACTTTGGGTGTTCCGGGCTTAATGTCCGCATATTTACAGCACAATGTTGTAATCGCAAATGCCCCGGGTACAGGTGTGGCAGATGATAAATCGATTTATCCTTATGTCGATAAAATGATTCATTTTTATTTGGGTGAAAAACCGATTTTAAATAATGTTCCAACCTACCAATGCCGTAATCCGGAAGATCTGGACTATGTGTTGGAAAATTTGGATCAGCTGGTCGTCAAGGAAGCACAGGGTTCTGGCGGTTACGGCATGCTGATTGGGCCACAAGCTTCTCAACAGCATATTGATATTTTCAGAAATAAAATTTTAGCTGCGCCGCATTTATATATTGCGCAGCCAACTTTGGATTTGTCGGTCAGTCCAACTTTAAGCAATTTTGGTATTGCTGAACGACATATTGATCTGCGTCCTTTTGTCTTGAGCTCACCTTACCGCACTGAAATTGTGCCAGGTGGTCTGACCCGGGTAGCCATGCAGGCAGGCTCACTGGTGGTCAATTCATCGCAAGGTGGAGGAATCAAAGATACCTGGGTAGTCGACAACTTACATTCATAACATTCCAAAGAAGGATAACGTCATGGTTTTGTTAAATACCAATGCGCAACATATTTTTTGGTTAGGCCGTTATTTATCTCGTACCCAGTTTTTATGTTCGCATTTTCCATTTTTAGATGATGAAGCCGCTGTAGCTTATGCACATGCTTTCTGTTTGCCTGCGTTTGATGCCAGTTCATTAAATGAGCTGGTTCTGGATAGTACCCAGCCGACTTCATTTACCCAACAGTTTCAGGTGGCAAAAGACAATATTCAGGAATTACGCGGTGTATTGTCTGGCAAAGCCTATTCTGAACTACTGAAACTGATTAAAAATGCAGATCAGAATGCCGGTTATATCTGCGATGTCGTGACAGATTGTGCTGAAATTCTGGAAGCAGAATCATCAGATGTATTTCTGTTTTTCAGTCTGGGCCAATGTCTGGAACAGCTTGATCAGCAGTTACGTCTCGGTGAGGATACTACCCGTATCTTATGTAAAATTGATTATATTGTGGATACGCTCTGTGAGATTGGCTGGGGCAGTGTAAAGCAATACTGGACACAGTTACGTGCTGCACCTGATCTGAAGCAGTTTTATCAGTTTAGTGATCATATTCATCGCTTGTTCGAGGCTGATGTATGAAATTGATGGTGAATCACCAAACGCAATATACGTACACAGCCGAGGTGAGGAACAGTATTCAGTACATCAAAATGATGCCGTCAACCAATGAACACCAGAAAGTGCATTATTGGGATGTCAGTGTACCGGGTCAGGAAGTGATTCGGCATGATGCCTTTAAAAATCTCTGGATGACCAGTACACAACGTGAATCCTATCATAGCCTGATGATCATGGCACAAGGCATCGTTGAGCTAAATCTCGCGCATGAGCAGGGCTTAAATGATTCCTTAAATCCCTATCTGTTTTTACAGCCGACTGAAGCCACAAAATGTAATGCAGAGATGAAGGATTTTGCAGAGCGGCATGTTCCAGCATTAACTCGTAAACATTTAATCGGCTTGGCCCAAGCCATACTCGAACACGTTCCTTATATATCAAATAGTACTACGGTACAGGGTTCTGCGATTGATGCCTTTAAAGCACGTCAGGGTGTCTGTCAGGATCACAGTCATATTTTTATCGCCATGTGTAAACATTTAGGTTTACCATCACGTTATATATCAGGTTATCTTTATGCACAGAATGCTTCACATCTAGCGAGTCACGCTTGGGCTGAGGTATTTATTGAACAGGCATGGTACTGTTTTGATGTGAGTAACCTGTTATTTACGCCTAGTGCGCATGTCTATGTTGCGGTGGGACGCGACTATTGGGATGTTGCACCGGTACGTGGTGTAAGAGAAGAAGGCGGTGAGGAATCCATGTATTCCATCGTCCAGGTACTAGGATGTTAATTCATTAATAAGGACAAAAAATGACGTATTGTTGTGCCCTTCGTTTAGAGCAAGGTATGCTATTTATCAGTGATACACGCACCAATGCTGGTGTGGATCATATTTCGGTTTTTCGAAAATTATATACCTTTGGGGTAGATGGGGAACGCGTTATCGTACTCCAGGCCTCCGGAAACCTGGCAACAACACAGGCAGTGATCGGACATATCAGAAATCAGCTGGAACTTAGGCAGGAACCGAATATCCTGAGTTTACCGACCATGTTTGATGTCGCGGAACTGGTGGGTAATACGCTCAAAAAAGTAATTGCCAATGTGACGGATGATAGTTTAGAACAAAGTACTTACTATTGTAATTTTCTGGTCGGCGGCCAGATTAAAAATCAGGAAATGCAGCTCTATCATATCTATCCGCAAGGCAATTTTATTTGCGCGACACGAGATACGCCATATTTCCAGATTGGTGAAAGTAAATATGGTAAACCGATTCTGGATCGTGCCTTGACCTATGATATGCCACTCGATGAGGCATTACGTTGTTCTTTGATTTCTTTTGCTTCTACCTTACGTTCAAATGTATCGGTCGGAATGCCACTGGATGTACTTGTCTATAAAAAAGACAGCTTGATGATGCCGAAAGGTAAACGTATTGCCGAAGACGATGAGTATTTTACGGATATTAGCCGGCAATGGTCTGAAACTTTAAAGAAAGGCTTGGCGGAATTACCTACACCATCGAATGATTATTTCTTATAATATTTATAGAAATAAAAATAAGTTTTTCTTATAAGAATTAGTAAAAATTGACTGCTTAGTGTACAGTGCTAACTTCTATAAGATATTGTATAGATAAGAATAGAGGTTAGCCGCATGTACCAATTTTGTTACGCCAGTGAAAGTACCTCGTCCAAAGCCGACTTACTTCAAGATTTAACGGATATCCTTAAAGAAGCACGTGATTTTAATCATCCTAATCAAATAACAGGTGTGCTTTATTTTGCTGATGGACATTTTTTCCAGTGCTTGGAGGGTGAATGTCTGGTTTTAAAAGCTTTACTGACAGAGAGACTATCTAAAGATTCACGCCATAAAAATATTAAACTATTTGAAACTAAAGAGATTGAGCAGCGTACTTTTGGCGACTGGTCGATGAAATACATTTCTAAACGCAGTTCCATTCAACAATTCTGCCAAGAGATGGGATTTGAAGTTTTTACGCCTAATGATTTTAACCAGGAACAAGTAGATGCTTTATTATTTGAACTGTCATTAATCGAAAATGAAGAACAAAAATCAGCTTAAATACTGATTTTATAAAAAAGCCCAATTTATATTGGGCTTTTTTATTTTTGGCTAGTTTTTCTTTAAACCAGTTTGCGTACCGGGCGGGCAGACATACGGCAAAGTAATTCATAACCAATGGTGCCATTGGCTTCAGCCACATCATCGACCAGACGGGATTTGCCCCATAGTTCGACTTCAGTACCTAATTCCAGATTGAGACCAGTTGCATCAATAGCAATCATGTCCATTGCGACACGGCCAATCACACGGGTTTGCTGACCATGAATCGCTACATAGTTCTGTTTAGGGAAAGCACGTGGATAACCGTCACCATAACCGATAGAAACAATGGCCAAGGTCATGTCTTTGTCAGCAGTAAAAGTTGAACCATAACCGACATGTTCACCCGCTTTGATATTATTCAATGCAATCACTTCGGCAGTAAAAGTCATGACTGGTTTTAGATCTAGATCATGTACAGTTTTGTCTGCAAATGGAGTCGCGCCGTAGAGCATGATACCCGGACGGACAAAGTCAAAATGCAATTCTGGATATTTATAGATCGCAGCTGAGTTACAGCAAGAACCCATTAAAGGTGCGCAGTCATTTTTCACTTCAAGGAACTGCTGGATTTGCTGTTCATTGAGAGGATGTTCCGCATCGGCATTGGCAAAGTGCATCGCCAGCACGCAGGTAAAACCTTCAGCTTTGAGTTGACTGATCACATCTTTAATCATATCAATTTTAAAACCGAGACGGTTCATACCGCTATTCAGTTTTACCCAAACTTTTAGGCCTTTCGCAATATAGGCTTCTTTATTTGCCAGTAACCAGTCCAGTTGTGGCTGATGATGCACAATGACTTCAATATTCTGATCGATCACCACCTGCATTTCATCTGCAGAGAAAATGCCTTCGATCAGGGTAATGGGTTGCTGGTAGCCGAGTTCACGAATTTCCAGGGCTTCTTCTAGACAGGCGACACCAAAGGCATCACTATCTTTTAAGGCTGCTAAGCAGTCTTTAACTCCATGTCCGTAAGCATTGGCTTTGACCATGCTGACGATTTTAGCGGTTGGGGCAAGTTGTTTGACACGGTTTAAATTATATTGCAGTGCTTCACTGTCAATATAAACTGTAGCTTGGCGCACCCTAGATACTCCTGCGGGATGACAAAAATAATATCGTGTGAAACACACAAAAGAGGGAGAGAAATAACGGGATTGTAAAAACAAAAGCGGTCATTTCAGAATTGCGAATATTGTAGACCTATCTACCATAAATGGACATGCTCATTTATATAATTTCATGCACAGCAAGCATTCTAAATAAAAAAGAGACCATTTCGGCCTCTTTTTTGGAATCAGATTAATCTTGAATGCTTACTCTTCATCATCATACTGGGCATAGAACTCAGGAGAGAGGTTACTGAAACGGGTATATTGACCTTCAAATGCCAGACGAACTGTACCAATTGGACCATTACGCTGTTTACCGATAATAATCTCGGCAGTGCCGGCTTCTTTCGATTCTTTGTTATAAACCTCGTCACGGTAAATAAACATGATCAAATCGGCATCCTGCTCGATCGCACCAGACTCACGAAGGTCAGACATCACCGGGCGTTTGTTTGGACGGTTCTCTAGAGAACGGTTCAACTGTGATAAGGCAATGACTGGACATTGCATCTCTTTGGCCAAGGCTTTTAAACTTCGAGAAATTTCCGAGATCTCGCCTACACGGTTATCACCCATACCCGGCACTTTCATCAATTGAAGATAATCGACCATGATACAACCGAGCTTACCGCCATGCATTTTGGCAATACGACGCGCACGCGCACGAACCTCAGTCGGTGGTAGTGCAGAGGAGTCATCAATATAAAGATGCTTTTCCTGTAAATGCACAATGGTACTGGTCACTTTTGACCATTCATCACTGTCCATTTTACCAGCACGTAAGTGACCTTGATGCACCCGGCCGAAAGAGGAAATCAAACGCATCGCAATCGAATCCGCTGGCATTTCCATCGAATAGACTAGTGCAGGGAGGTTGTTGTTAAACAGCACACTTTCGACCAGATTCATGGCAAAGGTGGTTTTACCCATAGAAGGACGGGCTGCGACAATAATCAAATCGCCGGCCTGCATACCGGAAGTTTTATTGTCCAGTTCTACGAAGCCCGTAGTCAAACCGGTAATTGAACCTTCTAGTTGAGATAGTTCATTTAGCTTATCGAATACATCAGCTACAACTGTGTTAATCGCTTTTGGGCCTTGAGCCTTGGCATTGTTATTATGTTGTTCGGCAATCGAGAAAATATTAGTTTCAGCCAGATCTAGAATTTCACTCACCGGACGGCCTTTAGTGTCATAGGCATTCTGTAAAATTTCAGAGCTGACCTTGATCATGCTACGTAAAGTAGAGAACTCTTTAATTTTGCCGGCATAGGTTTCCAGGTTATAGAAACTTGAAGGGGAGTCAGCCATCAGCTGCATTAAATATTCTTCACCACCGACCGCATCGAGTAAGTTCTGCTTGATCAGCCAGTCATGAACCAGTACTGCATCATAAGGCGAGTTTTCTTTAGAAAGCTGTTCAATGGCACGGAAGATATATTTATGCCGGGTCGCATAAAAATCATTTTCAGTCAGTACATCGCCGACTTGTTCAAAAGATTCAGCCACAGTCATAAGGGCAGCAAGTACAGCCTGTTCAATCGCTAAATTGTGCGGGGGAGTACGGAACTCCTTAAGTTGGGTATCAGCAACAATTTCTGGTTTAGCGGTAGGTGCCTTTTTGCTGGCATTCGCCTGTGACATATAAATCCCTGATTTTAAATACAATGGTTAAATATTGTCGGAGATGAATAAGGTTTATTCACTACGAGATGAAATGATACGCGGTCTGATCCAAAATGCGAAGTGCAATTTTTTGTGAACGCGAAGAATAAATTGAATTTTCTACTGTTGAGCAGATTATATTTTTTAGAGATAAAAAAAGAGCATGCCAAAGCATGCCCTTTTTTCGGTGAGAAATTACTCAGCTACGATAGTAACCAGAACTTCTGCAGCAACATCATGGTGCAATTGGATTGCGATGTTGAATTCACCAGTGTTGCGAAGCGCGCCATTTGGAAGACGAACTTCAGCACGGTCAACTGTAAGACCAGCATTTGTCAACGCGTCAGCGATGTCACGAGTACCGATTGAACCGAACAGTTTACCTTCATCACCAGCTTTCGCAGTGATTACGATGTTTACTTCGTTCAATTGGTCAGCACGTGCTTGAGCAGCAGCTAATACTTCAGCTTCTTGTTTCTCAAGTTCAGCACGACGAGCTTCAAAAGCAGCAGTGTTAGCTTCAGTAGCTGCAACTGCTTTACCTTGAGGGATCAAGTAGTTACGGCCGTAACCAGCTTTAACTGAAACTTTATCACCAAGTTTACCAAGGTTTTTAATGCGTTGTAATAAGATAATATCCACAGCTCAACCTCACTTATGATTGTCAGTGTAAGGGATCAAAGACAAGTAGCGAGCTTGTTTGATAGCAAGTGCTAGCTGACGTTGGTAACGAGCTTTAGTACCTGTAATACGGCTAGGAACAATCTTGCCGTTTTCAGTGATGTACTGTTTTAAAGTGTCGATATCTTTGTAGTCGATGTACGTAACGTTCTCAGCTGTAAAGCGGCAGAACTTGCGACGACGGTAAAAACGTGCCATGTTAGGTTCTCCTTATGCTTCAGCAGAGTCTTGAGCTTGTTGTGCTTCTTCACGTTGAGCTTTACGCGCACGTTTTTCTTCAGCACTCTTAGCCAATAGTGACTCTTCAGTGATAGCGTTTTCACGACGGATGATAAGGCTACGAATGATTGCATCGTTATAACGGAACAATTCTTCTAGCTCATCAAGAGTAGTTTGACCACACTCAACATTCATCAGAATATAGTGAGCTTTGTGGATCTTGTTGATTGGGTAAGCCAATTGACGACGGCCCCAGTCTTCAAGACGGTGGATTTGACCTTCAGCTTCTTTGATGTGAGTCAGGTAACGTTCTACCATACCCACAACTTGATCGCTTTGGTCTGGATGTACCAATAGTACGATTTCGTAGTGACGCATTGTCAGCTCCTTACGGTTTAAACAGCCCCAATTTAAGTGAAATTGAAGCAAGGAGTCACAACCTTGGTTGTGTCGCATAATATGCGAAGCGTGAAGTTTAGTGGTTTTGGGGCTGAAATACAAGCAAATCTTGCCAGATGATGAATGTTTAAGCAGGTATGGAAACAAATGAAAAATTTACAAGAGCTAAGTTTTTAAAGGAAATAAAGTTACTTTAAGTTAGCTTAAGGGGAATTATGTATTTAGCAGGAGAAATAAAAAAGATAGAGTAAAACTCTATCTTCTTAAAAGAATATGATTGGATTCTGCGGAGCAGTAGAGGTAAAACTGAAAATAATACTGATCACGGTAATCAGTTTGACCGAGAACATGAAATACTGTTTTGCCCATGCCTGATCATCTGCAGCTTTAAAGCCTTGAATACTGAGATAGATCCAGTAAAGCGTCATCAGATTTAATACCACCAGATAAATCCAGTTTGCATAACCATAAACAAATAAAGCATTCATGGTAATTCCGAACAATATCACGTAGATCAAAGATTCGATCTTGGTACGTCGAATTGAACGGGCGACAGGCAGAATTGGAATGCCTGCATTTTTGTAATCTTCAAAACGATAGACTGCAATTCCCCATGAATGGGGCATTTGCCAGAGTGCATACCCTAGAAAAATTAAAAGGGCACCCAGGTCAAACTGGCTTGCAACTGCGGTATAACCGATCACAGGCGGTGCTGCACCAGAAATACTGCCTACCAGTGTTTGGTGAATAGTTGTTCGTTTTGTCCATAAGCTGTAAAAACCAACGTATACGACAAAACCAATAACTGCGAATAGGAAAGCGTATGCATTTACCCAGAACCATAAAATGCCAAAACCGATCACACCCAGTACAAAAGCAAAGGTGAGAGCAACAGGTACAGAAATGGTTTTTTTGACAAGTGCGCGATTTTGCGTGCGCTGCATTTTTTGGTCGATGTCCTGATCAATAACGTTATTGACCACGCATCCTGATGCCACTACGAGAGTAGTACCAATAAGAGTAAGAAGCAGGAGGAGGAAATCTACAGAACCTTGAGTAGCTACGAAGTAGCCACCCAAAGTGGTAACAAAGTTACCGAAGAGAATTCCTGGCTTAGTCAGGAATAAATACTTTTTCAGCATGACAACCAGTTTAGATCATCATGTTGTAGTGTAGGTAGTTCATGATCCATACAGAACCCACTAAAAGAATAGCGATGGTTAAGATGGTATACACAAATGCAATTACGTTCCAGCGTTGCTCTGAAGAAGAGTTCATGTGCAAGAAGTAAATTAATTGCACAAGAATCTGAGCGACTGCAGTAATTGCAATAGCAGTAATCAAGATACCGCGGCTAAAACCACCTGCCATGACCATACCGAATGGAATTACAGTAAGGACAACAGACAGGATGAAGCCAACAGTATATTGCTTCATGTTACCGTGTGATTCGCCAGCAGCGTTATGATCATGACTCATTATAGAACTCCCATCAAGTAAACTACGCTGAATACACAGATCCATACGATGTCAAGGAAGTGCCAGAACAAGCTTAGGCACGCAAGACGACGAGTGTTAGGTAGAGTCAAACCATATTTCTTGATTTGAATCATTAACACGATCATCCATACCAAACCTGAAGTCACGTGGATACCGTGCGTACCTACCAACGTAAAGAACGAAGACAGGAACGCAGAAGTGCTAGGGCCATGACCAGCATGAACTAAATGATTGAACTCATAAAGTTCCATACCGATGAAGGCAGCACCGAATAACCAAGTGATCGCTAACCAGGTAAGAACCTGACCAACGTTTTTCTTGTAGGCAGCTAGAACGGCAAAACCAAAAGTTACGGAAGAGATCAAGAGGGCAAACGTTTCAGTTAAAACGAAGCCTAATGAATCACCAAACAGATCACGCGCGCTTGGAGTGCCTAATGGAACGTGGCTACTTAAAACAGCGAATGCAATGAAGAGTGTACCGAAAAGGATAAGGTCACTCATCAAGTAAGTCCAGAAACCAAAGACAGTGATGTCAGTATCATCGTGATGATGATGCTCATCGTGTCCGTGGTTATCGTGATGAAGTACTTCAGCCATGGTCTTAGTCCTTCTTCAAGTGTTTTTCAAGGATCGCATAACGTTCACCTTCAATACGCTCAACTTCAGCAGCAGGAACATAGTAATCCACTTTCTTGGTGAAAGAAGACACGATGAAGCTGATGATAGCTGCTACGAAAGTAACCGCTACTAACCACCAGATGTGCCAGATTAACGCGAAGCCCATAACAGTAATGAACATTGCGATAATGAAACCAGCAGCACGGTTAGTCGGCATATGGATATCTTCGTACTTCGTAGGTTTTGCATAAGCAACACCGTTTTCTTTCTCGATCCAGAAAGTATCAATACCATTGATCTTTGGAAGATGAGCAAAGTTATAGAACGGAGCAGGAGAAGATGTAGACCATTCAAGCGTACGACCATCCCATGGATCGCCAGTCAAATCTAGACGTTGATCGCGTTGTAGGAAACCAACAACGATTTGCATAATGAAACATACAATACCAAGTGCAACAAGAACTGCACCGAACATTGCGATGTTTACATATGGATCCCAGTCTGGGTTATCAAATGTATTCAGACGACGAGTCATACCCATGAAACCAAGGATATAAAGTGGCATGAATGCAAAGTAGAAACCGAAGAACCAGAACCAGAATGCTGCTTTACCCCAAGTCTCATTCAGTCTCCAACCGAACATTTTCGGCCAGTAGAAGATGATACCCGCGAACATCGCGAATACTACACCACCAATAATTACGTTATGGAAGTGAGCGATCAGGAATAAAGAGTTGTGTACCAAGAAGTCCGCTGGTGGAACCGCCATCAATACACCTGTTAAACCACCGATACCAAAAGTCACAAGGAAGCCAAGTGTCCATAGCATTGGGGTAGTGTAAACGATACGACCCTTGTACATGGTGAACAACCAAGAGAAGATTTTTACACCAGTAGGAATCGCAATAATCATGGTCATGATACCGAAGAACGCGTTAACGTTGGCACCTGCACCCATGGTAAAGAAGTGGTGGACCCATACAACGAATGACAATACTGTAATTGCAACTGTTGCATATACCATTGATTTGTAACCGAACAACGCTTTACGAGCGAAAGTCGATACAACTTCAGAGTAAATACCAAATGCTGGCAATACCAGAATGTATACTTCTGGATGACCCCAAGTCCAAATCAAGTTCACATAAAGCATTGGGCTACCGCCTAGCTCGTTTGTGAAGAAGTGGAAGCCGAAGTAACGGTCAAGAGACAGCATTGCAATAGTAGCAGTCAATACTGGGAATGCCGCGATAATCAATACTGCTGTACATAAAGATGTCCAGGTAAAGATTGGCATTTCCATCAGTTTCATGCCAGGCGCACGCATTTTGATGATGGTAACGAAGAAGTTAACACCCGTTAATAGCGTACCCAGACCTGAAATCTGCAGTGCCCAGATGTAGTAATCCACACCGACGCCAGGAGAGTATTCAATGCCTGATAGTGGAGGATAAGCCATCCAACCAGTCGCAGCGAATTCACCTAGAGCAAGTGAAACCATCATCAAACCTGCAGCACCAGCAAACAGCCAGAAGCTTAAAGAGTTTAATAATGGGAATGCAACGTCACGTGCACCGATTTGAAGCGGTACAGAGATGTTCATTAAACCAACAACAAGACCCATTGCCACGAAGAAGATCATGATCACACCGTGTGCGGTGAAGATCTGGTCATAGTGTTCTGGGTGCAAGTAACCTTCGCCGCCACCTTTTGCAAGGAACTGCTGAAGACGCATCATGATCGCATCGGCGAAACCACGTACCAGCATGATCACTGATACAAAGATATACATGATACCAATTTTTTTATGGTCTACAGATGTGAACCATTCGTTCCACAGGTAGCCCCATTTTTTGAAGTAGGTAATACCTGCAACAACTGCGATACCACCTAAGATCATCATTGCAACAGTTACCAGTACGATTGGATCGTACGGAATTGCATCTGGACCTAACTTACCTAAGAAGCTCATGAATTATTCTCCTTGAGAAGCAGTCGCATGTTCAACATCTACATGTGCTTCAGAAGCAGCTGCTTCCTGGTGAGCAACAGAAGACGCTGAGTGATCAGCACCGTGATAGTTACTCATGTAGTTATTGATCACAGATTCAAACAAACCTTGCTCAACAGAAGAGTAGTAAGTCACTGGATGTGGCTTAGTTGGGTAAGGCTTCATTGCTTCAGCAGCAGCCTTCTCTTCAGGAGTCGTAGCTTTTGCAATAATCGCTTCGATTTGGTGTTTACCACGGTTACCGTCACGCAAGCTTGCAAATTCAGCTTGGTCTAAAACAGTTTTTTGAACTGCTTCTGGATTTACTGAAGTACCGTTACCTGCTTTAACTGCAGCTACCCATTCAGCAAACTGAGCATCAGTCACAGCATGTGCACGGAAGCGCATTTGTGAGAAGCCATAGCCTGAATAGTTAGAAGAGAAACCGCGGTAGCCTTCAGCTGGGCTAGTTTCGTCTGCCATTAAGTTCAGGTGAGTTTGCATACCCGCCATTGCATAGATCTGACCACTTAACGCAGGGATGAAGAATGAGTTCATCGTGAAGTTAGAAGTCAAACGAAGACTTACCGGAGTTTTCTCTGGGAAGCGAATTTCGTTTACAGTCGCAATGTTTTGTTCTGGGTAGATGAAGATCCATTTGAACTGTTCAGCAATGACCTGAACTGTTAATGGTGCTTTATCTGCCTCAAGTGGGCGGTATGGGTCGTACTTGTGGGAACCCCACCAAGTTAACCAAGCTAAAATACCAATAATAATGACAGGGATACCCCAAACTACAATTTCAATCGCAGTAGAGTGTGCCCATGTAGGTTTATAGTCTGCGTCTTTATTCGATGCGCGATATTTCCAACCGAACCATAATGCCATGATAATTGATGGAATTACCACCAACAGCATTAAGTAAATCGCAGTCATCATCAGGCTACTTTGGCCTTCAGCAACTGGACCCTTAGAGTTCAGAAGTACTAGATCACCACCACACCCTGTTAAAAGTGCAGCCATCGTTGATAAAGACAATACAGCTAAAATCGTTTGTCTCATTTTACAACCTCGGTGAAGAGTCCCATTCCCTAATTTAATATGGGATAGCGATTAAAGTGTCGCATGATAAAAAAGGCCGTTTTTTTACAAAACACCCTTCTAATCATAATACACCGCTACGTTGTAGGGCATTATGCCTGATATTGCCAAACTAAGCTATATATAAAGGTGCTTTAAATGACTGTAATAAAAACCGATTTTGTCGGTCGGGTTTCAAGAATATTTATAGGAATTTTATTGTAATTTCAAAGTTATGTAGGAAAATGGGATGCCAAAACATCCCATTTTATGGCAGAACTAATTATTGTTTAACGACTTGGGTTTTTGCCAGTTTATCGTGCACGGTTTGACGTTTTTGCCCTAAACCGAACGCCCAGTCAATGATTGTGCTGAGTGGCATGAAGATAATATTCAGGAAAATAAAGAATACACTGCGAATAGTGAAGGCGCGCATCAAGCTGGTTTTTTCACCAGTCTCGGCATCTACGATCTTAATTTTAGTCAGTTTTTTACCGATACTTTGACCCGATTTGGCAATCAGAAAGGCCTGAATAGCGAGCATGATCACCAGGTAAATTGCAGTCGCAATCCATGCCTGTTGTGAAAACATGTCAAACATCTGAGTTTGTAGTTGCTGTGCCAGAGCAGGGTCAGCGTCACTACTTAACATCACATTCATAAACTCCTGGTTCAGTTGTGCAAACTGGGTTTCCTGTTCAGGAGTAAAAAATGCGGTCAAAATAAACGTCGCAGGCAGCCATAAAAGCAGATCCACAATCTTGGCTAAAATACGGCTTGGAATACTCGCCAGTTCTTTTTTTGCTGCAACATTTTGAGAACTGCGGGCACGAAGATGGTCTGTACTTGACTCATTTGTGTTCTGTGGAGCCTGATAGACTGGTGTCGCTGGCGTTTCTGGTGCTACATAGCCTTCAGGCTGATAGATCAGTTTCCCTTGGGTGAGTTCACCTAAAGCTTTCCATTCGGTCATACCTTGATGCCAAGCCAAATCAGTCAGAAGTACTTGTTGGTTGGCAAGCATCTGATTTAATTGCTCGAGCGTATATGGGCCAGCTTGTTGATTATTTCGTGCCAAGTAAATCTGCATATAAAATGAATCTCAAAAATATAAATTTAGACAAAAATTGAACTAGGAGTTTAAGTATTTTCAGGCTGAAAACAAATAAAAGAATATAAGTGTAATATATGGATAAGTTTAGGATTTTCAAGAATGTTCATCACCAAATTCCTCCATAATTGAGACAGTGTAGCAAGGATTAATGATTTTGCTATCATGATGTGAAAATTCACTTAAATTTAATTATGCAATTTTTTCTCATGCTGTTTGTTGGTATTTGTTTGTCATTACACTAATAAGCTTATGCTTATGTAGATGATTTGATTTCAGTTAAATCAAAAATATATGATTGATCACTTAACTATAAATGTGATTAAGACAGTATCTAGGTAATATTGAGAACATAAAAAAAGACCCTATGAAAGGGTCTTTTTTTATAGAGCGAATTAAGCCTTTTGAGCTTTCTCTTCAGACAGGAAGAACCAGGTATCCAATACTGAGTCTGGGTTAAGAGATACAGACTCAATGCCTTGTTCCATTAGCCATTGTGCAAGATCTGGGTGGTCAGAAGGACCTTGGCCACAGATACCTACATATTTGCCTGCTTTACGGCAAGCATGGATGGCCATAGAAAGAAGCGCTTTTACTGCTGGATCACGTTCATCAAACAAGTGAGAAACAATACCAGAGTCACGATCCAGACCAAGTGTTAATTGAGTCAAGTCGTTTGAACCGATAGAGAAACCATCGAAGTGTTCAAGGAACTGTTCAGCTAACAAAGCGTTAGTTGGCAATTCACACATCATGATCACTTTAAGACCATTTTCACCACGTTTCAGACCGTTTTGACCTAATAGCTCAATAACACGTTTAGCTTCAGCAACAGTACGTACGAACGGGATCATGATTTGAACATTAGTCAGGCCCATTTCGTCACGAACTTTTTTCAGTGCACGGCATTCAAGTTCGAAGCAGTCACGGAAGTTGTCAGATACATAACGGCTTGCACCACGGAAGCCCAACATTGGGTTTTCTTCTTCAGGTTCGTACAGTTTACCGCCGATCAGGTTAGCGTATTCGTTTGACTTGAAGTCAGACATACGTACGATCACTGGTTTGTCAGCGAACGCAGCAGCAAGAGTAGAGATACCTTCAACCAGTTTTTCTACATAGAATTCGATTGGAGATGCATAACCTGCAGTACGGGCAAGTACAGCAGCACGAGTTTCACGTGGCAGACTATCGATGTTCAATAGGGCTTTAGGATGCACACCGATCATACGGTTGATGATGAACTCTAGACGAGCAAGACCAATACCTTCGTTCGGAATTTGCGCGAAGTCAAATGCACGATCCGGGTTACCTACGTTCATCATGATTTTGAACGGAAGTTTTGGCATAGATTCGATAGAGTTGGTTTGGATTTCGAAATCCAATGCACCTTCGTAGATGAAACCAGTATCACCTTCAGCACAAGATACAGTTACTTCCTGACCGTCAACCAGGACTTCGGTTGCATTACCACAACCTACGATAGCTGGAACACCAAGCTCACGTGCAATGATTGCAGCGTGACAAGTACGACCACCACGGTTAGTTACAATCGCAGCAGCACGTTTCATTACTGGTTCCCAATCCGGGTCAGTCATATCAGATACAAGTACATCACCGTCTTGTACTTTGTCCATTTCTTTAATTGAAGTTACGATGCGGACTTTACCAGAACCAATACGTTGACCGATTGAACGGCCTTCACAGATTACAGTACCACGTTGTTTTAACAGGTAGCGTTCCATCGTGCCAACATTTTCACGGCTCTTCACAGTTTCAGGACGCGCCTGAACGATGTAGATTTTGCCGTCATCACCGTCTTTCGCCCACTCGATGTCCATTGGAGAACCGTAGTGGTTTTCAATGATCAGTGCTTGCTTAGCCAATTCTTGCAGTTCATGATCGTTCAATGCAAATTGTTGACGATCTGCTTTTTCTACATCAACTACAACAACTGATTTACCCGCAGCGGCTTCTTCACCATAAATCATTTTCTGGTGTTTAGAACCTAAGTTACGGCGCAGTACAGCGTGTTTGCCTGCATTTAGAAGCGGTTTTGAAATATAGAATTCATCCGGGTTTACTGCACCCTGAACTACCATTTCACCCAAGCCATAAGAAGCTGTAATGAATACTGCATCACGGAAGCCTGATTCAGTATCTAGAGTGAACATTACACCAGCAGCACCAGTTTCTGAGCGAACCATACGTTGTACGCCTGCAGAAAGGGCAACCACGTCATGCGCAAAGTTTTGGTGTACACGGTAAGAGATCGCGCGGTCATTGTACAAAGATGCAAACACTTCTTTGATCGCGATCAGAACGTTATCGATACCACGAATGTTCAGGAAGGTTTCTTGCTGACCTGCGAAAGAAGCATCAGGTAAGTCTTCTGCAGTCGCAGATGAACGAACGGCAACCGCGATGTCAGGGTTGCCGTTTGAAAGTTCTGCAAAAGCTGCACGAATTTCCTTTTCCAGTTCAGCAGTAAGTGGAGTTTCCACAATCCATTGACGAATCTTTGCACCAGTTTCAGCAAGTGCATTGACGTCATCAACGTTAAGTGCAGCAAGCTCTGCATTGATTTTAGCGTTTAGGCCACTTTGCTCGAGAAATTCACGATAAGCAGCAGCTGTTGTTGCGAAGCCACCTGGTACTGATACACCAGCATTAGATAAGTGGCTGATCATTTCGCCCAGAGATGAGTTTTTCCCACCTACAAGCTCAACATCGTGCTTCCCTAATTTTTCTAGACCAATTACGCGCGCTTCCAAAGTTGTTACTCCACTTTTGCAGTATTAATCACTATCTTGGCATGAGAGTATAGCAAATCTTCTAGGTTTTTGATTTTACTAAGCGACAGTCATGTAAGATCGGTTTACTATAAAGATTATATAGTACTAAGACAAATGTTTGAGGAGAATTTTAATGTCAGAAGGTAAACAAATTCAGCGGAGTGTGTTTTTTATTTCCGATGGTACTGCCATTACTGCTGAAACCCTTGGCCACTCGCTGTTAGCGCAGTTTCCGCATGTGGATTTTGACATTCATATTATCCCTTATATTAGCTCTGAAGAAGCGGCCATGAATGTGGTCACAGAGATCAATGAACGTGCCCAAAAAGATGGCCAAAAACCTTTGGTTTTCGATACGTTGGTGGATCCCTATGTGCGAGACATCATTAATACCGCAAATGCAGTAAATCTTGATGTTTTTGAAGGGCTTATTAGTAAGTTGTCAGAAGAGCTTGGTACCGAACCTACGACTTTAGTCGGTCAGACCCATGCGGTGACCGATTCCGAGTCTTATAAGGCGCGTATTGATGCCGTACATTTTGCGCTCGACAATGATGATGGTGCGCGTACGCGTCACTATGATAAGGCTGATCTGATCCTGATTGGCGTATCGCGTTCCGGTAAGACTCCAACCTCAATTTATTTGTCTCTGCAATTTGGAATTCGTGTAGCGAACTATCCGCTAACTGAAGAAGATCTGGACGATAACCGCCTGCCAGCAGTGCTAAGACCGCATAAAAACAAGCTTTTTGGCTTGATGATTGATGCAGAACGTCTGGTTGCAATTCGTACAGAACGTAAGGCCAACAGCCGTTATGCCAGCTTTAGCCAGTGTCAGATGGAACTGCGTGCAATTGAAGGCATCTATATTTCGGAAGGGATCAAGTACCTGAATGTTTCGGAAATGTCGATTGAAGAAATCTCAACGCGTGTCTTACAGATGACAGGACTAAAACGTCGAATTGGCTAAAAAGAATTCAGAGCCAGACGGAGGTTTGGCTCTGATTTATAGATAAAAATTAATAAAAATACTGCTTTCATAGAAATAAAATATGAATATTATAAGTTGTTGAAATATTCAATATTTTAATAAAAAATGTAGTGATTGTTTTTTAAACTTTTTTGCTATTCAATGAAATCAAAAATTCAATTTTGCAGAGCTAAATTTTTCCAAATACACTCCGAATTTTTAATCTTATGTGCTAAAAACAGATTAACTTGCTGATTGAAAAGTATGCACAATTAGCTCAACCTGATGTTCATCTCCATTAATACAATGAATACTATTTTCGGAAATTTTTGCAATAGGCCAGGTAATCAGCTGGCAATTTTCACGTTGCAGAGCAGCATAATAGTGGTCTGATTTAAGATAAACTTTGGATGCGGCCGCAAGATTTGGCATAAGCTGGCGTCTGAGCCATAAATTCTGTACCTGATTTTCCAGATAACGTAATGACAAAATACTTTTAATCCGGTTATTAAATAGGCGTCGATTTTTAATGATCAATGGATGATTTAATAACCGCTGTAAACCACGTTCAGTACCTGGCAATACAAATTGCGGATTAATCTGGAAAACTTTTACTGAGCGAGCTTGCTGGCTAATCTTGTTGAGCTGGCTTACGGTAAATTGATCCGTACCGATAATCGCAATATCTTTTCCGGCACAGTCAAGTTCAGTGAGCTGAGAAGAGGGTACTTTAATGCCAGTAAAATGCTGAAAATTTTCGGGACGATTCTCAAATATACCCGCGTGTGCATCCTGCTTGGTGGACATTGTTTTTCCTTGAAATTATTTAATAATTGATCTTATTTGCTTTGTTATAGATATTAACAAAAGCCCTAGAGCGGTAAAGTTCAAAATTTAACTTAGACAGTCATTCTTTTTTCTATTGTATTTTTAATGAGAGATAGAGGTATTAAAGAACAGGAGCTCCATCTTAGAAATGAATTTATCCATTTGGAAATTTGAAATTTTTCAACAAAGTTTAAAAAAATATACCCATTTCTAAGAATGGGTATATAGATAAGAATAAATTAGGCAAGGCAAGACAGCATTATTGCCCGTTTTTGATTTGCATCAGCAATTCAAAATTATGCAGACGTTTCTCTGTGTCATAGATATCACAGGTGAAGATAAACTCATCTACATCATATTTTGCTAGGAGTGCTTCCAGACCGGCTTTAACAGTTTCTTTAGAACCCATTTGTGCCATGGCAAAGAAATTATCGACAGACATCTTTTCAGGTGGTGACCAGAGTCCTTCCATAGAATCAATCGGCGCTTTCAATTTCAGGCTTTGACCGCGAATCAGGGCAAGGACACGCTGGTAAGCACTTGTTGCCAGATATTCAGCTTCTTCATCTGTATCTGCGACACAAGTTGGTACGCCCATAGAAACATAAGGACGATCCAGATATTCAGACGGTTCGAAATTATCCCGATACAGTTGAATCGCTTGTCCAAGCATCCGCGGAGCAAAGTGAGATGCAAAAGAATAGGGTAGACCGAGTTTTGCTGCCAGTTGTGCACTAAATAGGCTGGAACCTAATAACCACACAGGTACGTGTGTGCTTTGGCCTGGAGTCGCCACAATGCGTTGGCCTGGAATCGGATCTTTAAAGTATTGCAGAATTTCTAAAACATCCTGCGGGAACTGATCTTCAGTTTCCTGGCGGCCACGACGCAAAGCACGCATGGTCATTTGATCGGTACCCGGAGCACGACCCAGTCCCAGTTCAATACGATCTGGATATAAAGTCGCTAACGTACCGAATTGCTCTGCTACTACAAGTGGAGCGTGGTTTGGCAACATAATGCCGCCAGAACCAAGTTTGATGCTATTGGTATTTGCCAGTAAATAGCCTAAGAGAACGGCAGTCGCTGAGCTGGCAATACCATCCATATTATGATGCTCGGCCAGCCACATCCGGCTATAACCTAGACGTTCTGCGGTCTGAGCTAATTCTAGCGCATGTTGCAGGGAGAATTGAATGGTCTTATCGTCACGAACTGGAACCAGTTCGAGAATAGAGAACTGGGTATCGGTAAGCGTACGCATAATATTACTCTTGAATAAACATGACTAAGAGCATACGACTTTGCATTGTATTTGTATATCGAAAAAAATCGATATATATGTAAACCAAAATAACAGACAAAAAAAATAAGCATCCGAAGATGCTTATTCAAGGAGGAAAAGTAAATAGAGGAAATCTTAGCGACGGTGGTTATAACGGTAGTTGCTAGTACGATAGTTTTTTGAACTATAGCGACGGTCATAACGGTCATCATAACGACGGTCTTCGCTGACTTTTTTACCAAGGGCAGAACCACCAGCAGAACCTAATGCAGCACCAATTAAGCCGCCATTAGAACCCGCCATGTTTTTACCTACGGCATAACCAGCACCACCACCTAAAGCACCGCCGATAATCGCACCATTACGGTCACGTTTATTCGCTGCTACTGCGGCACCAGCACCACCGCCAATCGCAGAACCGATTGTTGCACCAGTTGTACCACCCATTTTATTGCCCACTGCGGCACCAACGACACCACCCAAAGCAGAAGCTAAAGCCGTATTCGTTGTATTTCCGGCATTGGCGGCTGTCATACCCATGGCTGAGGTTGCTACGACAGCGATCATTAGAGATTTGTAATTCATGAGTACACCTTTTATATATCTAGCTGTATTTGTTGATGAGATAAATTTAATCTAGCAACCGTCAAATAGCATGGAGGCAGTGTTGGCGAATTGTGATTTTTATCTCCTTAATTTATTCATGATCTAGTTCTGATAATTTGATGTATTACATGAATTTGGATGGGTTGAACATACAATAAAAAAAGCACCCAAACAGGTGCTTTTAATGTTAAATGTAGCGTCGAATTTAAAGAGCCTAAGGGCAAGAAATTAACGGTGACGTTTTTTCCAGTGTTTAGCACGATTCGCTTTGGCACGATCGGCTGCCTTATCTTTAGAAATTTTATTACCTAATGCTGCACCACCCGCAGCACCGAGTGCTGAACCGATATAGCCGCCATTAGAACCGCCCATGTTTTTACCTACGGTATAACCAGCACCACCACCTAAAGCACCACCAATTGCAGATGAGGTACGGTTTTTCTTGTTACTTGCAACAGCAGCACCACCTGCACCACCTAACGCAGCACCAATTGTTGCGCCAGTGTTGCCCCCCATGTTTTTGCCCAGTGCAGTACCAGCAACGCTACCTAAAGCACTTGCTGCTGCCACACGTGCAGTACTGTCTGCATGCGCACTCACTGTCATCATTGAGCCTGCAGCCATTGCAGCACTCAGTAAAATTGCATTGAGTTTCATGTTGTAACTCCGTGTCCCTGATAGGACTTTCATATGTTAGTGTGTTTCGACGCAGAAAATGTAACAAATCATGCCCAAAAGAATGTGAAGATCTACCTCCATATTTAATGTGTTTATTTGCCAATTTGTAAAATGAGAAATAAATAAGGATCGAATTGAGCAGAAAAAATCCAAAACTGAAGATTTTATTTATATTTGTTAACAAATGGCGGTGACATCGCTGCATCTAAACACTGACTTACTGAATAATTATGTTCATTGACCCAGAGAATCGTTAAACTAGGCGCAATTTTTTGATTTCGCTGTGCTAAATCACTGTTTAGGCACAGCCTTATGTTTGAGATTTTTTAGAAAATGAAAGAATCGTTACGTTTACGATTAGACCAACTCTCTGACCGTCATGAAGAACTGACTGCGTTATTGGCAGATGTTGAAGTGATTTCGGACAACAAGCGTTTTCGCCAGTTATCACGTGAGCATAATGATTTAACCGAGATTACCAACGTTTGGACCAAGTACAAACAGGCTGAAGAAGATATTGAAACTGCGCAAGCCATGCTGTCTGATCCTGACTTTAAGGAAATGGCGCAGGAAGAGATTAAGGAAAATAAAGCCCTGATCGAACAGCTTGAGGCTGATTTGAATATCCTGATGATTCCAAAAGACCCGAATGATGCCAACTCTGCTTATTTGGAAATTCGTGCCGGAACAGGTGGTGACGAAGCTGCGATTTTCTCGGGCGATTTATTCCGTATGTATAGTAAATATGCAGAAAGCCGAGGTTGGCGTCTGGAAATTCTGTCTGAAAATGAAGGCGAACATGGCGGCTATAAAGAGGTCATCTGCCTGATTAATGGCGAAGGCGTATATGGTCGCCTGAAATTTGAAAGTGGTGCGCACCGTGTACAACGTGTGCCGGCAACCGAATCCCAAGGTCGTGTGCATACTTCTGCATGTACAGTTGCCATTCTGCCAGAAGTGGATGTAGATACTTCAGTCGACATTAACCCGGCTGACTTGCGTATCGATACTTACCGTGCATCAGGTGCCGGTGGTCAGCACATTAACAAAACTGACTCTGCGGTGCGTATTACGCACATTCCAACCGGTACTGTGGTGGAATGTCAGGATGAACGTTCACAGCATAAAAACAAAGCCAAAGCGATGGCTTTATTGGTTTCACGTCTGGAAAATGCCAAACGTGCCGCAGCAGATGCAGCGACTTCTGAAATGCGCCGTGACCTGGTCGGTTCGGGTGACCGTTCAGAACGTATTCGCACCTATAACTATCCACAAGGTCGTATGACCGATCACCGTATTAACCTGACTTTATATAAGCTGGATGCCGTGATGGAAGGTGATCTGACTGAGCTATTAGACAGTCTGCATCGTGAATATCAGGCCGATCAGTTGGCCATGCTTGCACAGCAGAATGGTGGCTAATGAACATTCAAGAAGCACTGGCTTTACGTGGTGAACCTGAAAGTTATGAACGTCAGGAAAATGCCTGGCTGTTGGAACACATTACCAAGATTGATGCTTTTGATCTGGTAATGAAAAAAGACCAGCAGTTAACGCCTGAACAGGAACAGGCCTATGTCGAAAGCCTGGCGAGGATTGCTGCAGGTGAGCCATTGGCCTATGTCACAGGTTCACAACCGTTCTGGACTTTGGATCTAAAAGTCACTAAAGATACGCTAGTACCACGCCCGGATACCGAAGTGCTGGTCGAAACAGTCCTGAAATTAGACCTGCCGGAAGATGCACGAATTGTTGACTTGGGAACTGGTACCGGTGCCATTGCCTTGTCACTGGCGTCTGAGCGCCCTAACTGGTCTGTTACCGCTTCGGATATTTATGAACCCACACTGGAAGTTGCGAAATATAATGCGGAACAGCATGATTTAGATCAGGTGCAGTTTGTGCTTGGTTCCTGGCTAAAACCATTTGGTCGGCAGTTCTTTGATGCGATTGTATCTAATCCACCGTATATTGATGCAGACGATGAGCATATGCCTGATCTGGCGACTGAGCCGGAACGTGCGCTGGTTTCAGACAAAAATGGCTTGGCTGATATTGAGATGATTATTCAGCAAGCCAAAAAACATCTGACCGTAAATGGCTGGGTTGTGCTTGAGCACGGCTATGATCAGGGCGATGCGGTCCGCCATCTGTTTACTCAAGCTGGCTATAAACAGGTCCGTACAGTGAAAGATTATGGCGGAAATGACCGGGTAACTTTAGGTCAGTGGCCACATTAATTTTTAAAGCTTGATTTAATAAAAAAGCGACCTGGATAGGTCGCTTTTTTTAATTCTTTTATTCAATAAATTATGACTTTTTAATCACATCTCGCCAGCGCAGTAAGCGGGTTTCAAACAATTTCATAATGCTATCGGTGATTTTGCCTAGGACTGCTAACAGGATAATCGCAATAATCACAATATCCGGACGTGAAGTTTCACGACCATCACTGAGCAGATAACCAATCCCTTGAGTGGCAGCAATCAATTCAGCTGCAATCATAAACATCCAGGATAGACTCAGGCTATTCCTTAAGCCAGTCAATATTCCCGGTGAGGCAGCAGGCAATACAATCTGCTGAACCTGTTGCCAGTATTTCAGGCGATAGACTTTCGCGACTTCAAGCAGTTTACGATCTACACCCTGAATCGCAGCCACAGTATTGGTATATGTCGGGAAGAAGGCACCAATCGCAATCAAGGTGATTTTAGAAGATTCATCAATCCCTAACCAAAGCAGGAGTAGAGGAATCCAGGCTAGACTTGGAATAGATTTAATTGCAGAAAACGTTGGTTCCAGAAAATCTTCTGCATGTCTGTTTAACCCAACCAGGATTGCAAAGATCAGTCCTAATCCACTACCAATTCCAAAGCCAAGAAACACCCGCCAGCTACTGGTCCAAATGTGTTGCCATAAATCGCCCTCAGCCAGTTCAGTAAAGGACTGAAACAGGCTACTCGGTGCAGGCAACAGATAAGGTTCGATCACGCCATTACGGACCAGTATTTCAACCAGTACGATAAAAATAACAGGCAGGGTGAGGGCTTTGATCAGCGAAATGCTGCGTGGTAGCACAGCGGATTTTGGCTGTTCTTCCACGCTTAACTGTTCCGAGATGCTTTTCGGTATAGCCATTACTTAGTTACAACCTTTATTGCATAACGGGCATCAAATAATTGAGTCACGACCTGATTAACATTGGTTCCTTTACGAACCAGTTCTTCTTCAGTCAGGATACGACCGGCTTTTTGTAATGCCCCGGTATGTTTGGTGGTTGGAATATTCTGATCCAGATTGGTACGGCTGAGTTGAAGCTTAGCGACTTCAATCGGGAGCTTGGCTTCACGTGCTAGCAATTCAGCCAATTTGTCGGGATTGGCTTTCGCCCATTTACGTGCCTGTTCATAAGCTTTAATCACCGCTTCAATCGCTTCCGGACTGGATTTGGCAAACTGGTCTTTTACGCTCAGTACGCTATAAGAGTTAAAGCTGACATTGCGATATAGCAATTTGGCACCTGACTGCGCCTGCGCAGATGCCATTAAAGGATCAAGGCCTGCCCAGGCATCGACCTGTTTACGCTCCAACGCAGTCTTACCATCCGGATGCTGTAAATGAACGAGCTCTACATCGCGTTTGCCCAAACCAATCGTATCTAAGGCTTGTAAGGTAAATAAAAAAGGATCTGTACCTTTAGTGGCAGCAATCTTTTTACCTTTCAAATCTTTCAGTGATTTGATATTCGAATCTTTATTGACGACCAGTGCTGTCCATTCAGGCTGGCTCTGGATATAAACTGTTTTAATCGGGCTACCATTGGCGCGGCTAAGCACTGCTGCTAAACCTGCAGTAGAAGCAAAATCTGTGCTACCGCTATTTAGATATTCGAGTGAACGGTTACTGCCTTGGCTAAATACCCATTTAATCTTGGTTTTTGGTAAAGCTTTTTCTAGCAGTTTCTGTTCTTTGACCACCAGACTGGTTGGTGCATAATAGGCATAGTCCAATTTTAATTCAGATGGAATTGCTGCGTTAGCCAAGCCGGTAAAGAGAGAAATAGATAGGCCGAGTAAAGTCAGACCCGAAGTTCTTAATGTTTTTTTCATGAATATCTCAATCTTGAATTAAATTTTTGACATTCATAGCGGTAAATTGATAAGCACACAAAAAAGAAAAAAAGATAATCAAATCAAAAAATGAAATAATTAACAGCTTTAAATATAGGTATTTGTTTTTATTTGAATTTATTAAATAAAGAATAGAAAGGTTTTGCTTAGATAAAATTTTAAAAATGGTATGGCGTAAATTGATAAGCTGTTTTTTTAATCATTCGTCTTTGCAGTAGGAGGTTTTATAAATAACGATTGCCATAAAAAAAGCGATGCATCAGCATCGCTTTTTGAGTCACTATTTTATCAATCTGGATAGCTTACATTGGGTAGTCTTGCAAGCAGTCATAAACCTCGACTTGATCCAGGCTACCAGTTTCCATTGCCAGGCAAAGAGCCACGACTTTGGCAGTATCAGCAAGATATTGTTCATCTTTCAGTGCAATACCTTGTTGTAATGCAACGATGCGCTCAGCCGGAATTTCAAGCGATTTCGCAGCTTCAGTGGCATCAATCTGGTTAAAGAAGTGCACAATAGCATCTTTGAGGGCAGAATCAGACGCATTCAAGATGCCTTGATTCAATTGCTCTGCATTAAGATCGGTCGAAGAAACTAAAGCCTGGGCGAAGTTTTGAACAAGATTTTGTCCAAGAACATCAGTCATCTTTAACATGGAAAATACCTTCAACAAGGAAAGAGGGAAAGGGAGTACAGCCAAAAGTGAAGCACTAAAAATTGATTGAAAAATAAACTATATTAATAGGGAATGCAAAGCATTATGGATGACCGTTCAGTCCTCTATTTTTGGGCTGTAAGCCTTGAAAAATATAACTGTTGAGAAAATATAAATTTAAATTTATATGCTAAATTTTAATCGTTTTTAAGTCTTATTAAATATAAATTATCTAGTAATATTTTGTCTATAGGCACCTGGACTAACCCCTGTCCATTTTTTAAAGGCACGATGAAAAGCACTGACTTCCTGGAAGTTAAGCTGATCACTGATGTCCTGCAAACTTTGATCCGTACGGGTTAATAGTTCAATGGCTGTATCACGACGAATTTCATTTTTGAGCTGTTGATAAGTCACACCTTCATTTTTAAGACGCCGTTGCATGGTGGCTTCAGACATATTCATTTTCAAAGCAAGCTCATTCAGTTCAAGCCATTCAGCCGGAGGTACTTTTAAAAGCTGTTTGCGGATCTGTGCACTTAGCGCATAAGGATTTTTAAAGCGAACTAGCAGGTTATGCGGAGTCTGTTGAATAAACTGATACCAGGAGGTTTGATCCTGTTTTACTGGGAGCTGCAAATAGGCTGCATCAAACTGGATATAGTTTTCACTGGCCTGATATTCAATCTGCTCACAAAAACGGACTTTATAATCAAAATCATCGAGTGGTGCGGCACATTTCAGTTGAATCTGATTAAGTAAAACCCGCTGTCCGCTTAACCAGCATAGCAGGGTATGAATCAGCATTAGATAGGTTGCATAACTAAACATGCGCTTGGTCTGGTTCTGGTCATAGATCACGATATAGGCAAAGTTTTCTTCGACCATCAGTATGCTCTGCAGATCATCTAGAATCAGATTAAAAAATTGCAGGATTTGCTGCAGAGCTTTTTCCAGCGTATCAGTCTGTAACAGCATTTTAGATAGCAATTTGAAACTGCCACGGCGCATCGGATGACTGTCCATGCCAAAAAATTCGTCATTCATGCTGTCTGCAAGTGCAGTCCATAGCGCGGCGTACTGCGCCACTGACACCCGTGCTTTAGCAGAGTGCAGAATCTCTAAGGGAATGGCAGCCTTAGTTAGAATCGCAGCAATGTCATAATGCTGTGCTTTGGCATTCAGTAGTGCTTCATGAACCAGATCAATTGAAATGGTTCCCTTACTATATTCCAAGGCTGGTAATTGCATAGCCAGTCAGATATCCCTTCTTTATTGTCCAAATCCATCAGTGAAGATGCAACATTTGGAAATTGTACAGAATAAAATCTCTGTTTACTCTGCCTATTAAGTCGTAGCTTGTCATAAAAATAGGAACAGGACATTAACATGAAAATTCAGGGAAAAGTGATTGTGGTAACTGGTGGTGCATCAGGTCTGGGTGCAGCCACAGCGACTCATCTGGTAGAACAGGGTGCAAAAGTGATTCTAGTCGATATGAACCAGGAACAGGGCAATGCCTTACAACAGCAACTGGGTGAGCAGGCTGAATTTGTACAATTGGATGTAACGGATGAGCAGGCGGTTGAAGCTTTCTTTAATCATGTTGAAAACAAGTATGGTCAACTCAATGGCTTGGTGAACTGTGCTGGGATCGCACCCTCTGCCAAAGTGCTAGGCCGTAATGGAATCCATGAACTGGCGATGTTCCAGAAAGTGTTGAATATCAATGTAAGTGGCACATTCAATATGCTTCGTTTTGCGGCGGCTTTAATCGCGAAGTATGAGCTGCAAACCGATGAAGAAGAGCGTGGTGTAATTGTGAATACGGCTTCAGTTGCAGCCTTTGATGGTCAGATTGGCCAAACAGCTTATTCTGCGTCTAAAGGGGCAGTCGTTGCGATGACTCTGCCACTCGCGCGTGAGCTGGCACGTGAAGCGATTCGTGTCATGACCATTGCACCCGGCATTATGGAAACCCCAATGCTGAAAGGCATGCCGCAAAATGTACAGGATGCTTTGGGTCAGATGGTTCCATTTCCACCACGTCTGGCTAAACCTCAGGAGTTTGCCCAGTTAGTAGGTCATATCTTCGAAAATAGCTATCTGAACGGTGAAGTGATTCGTCTGGATGGCGCCATCCGTATGGCTCCAAAATAAGTTCGAGCCAACGAAGCAAAATACAAAAGTCAGAGTAGATAGGTTTATTCACTCTATATGGAAAATTAAAAGATAAGTAAGGGATATACGCAGTGCTTTTAAATGACGAACAGAAAATGATTCAGGAGATGATGCGAAACTATTCGCAGCAAAAACTGAAACCTACCGCTGGTCTAAGGGATAAAACGGCTCAATTTCCAGCACAAGAATTGAAAGAACTCGGTGAACTCGGTGCACTCGGTATGACCGTGTCTGAACAATGGGGTGGAGCAGGCCTGGACTATGTGTCGCTGGTACTGGCCCTTGAGGAAATCGCTGCTGGAGATGGAGCCATCTCGACCATTGTCAGTGTACAAAATTCACTGCCTTGCGGGATTACCCAGCGTTATGGTACCGAGGAACAAAAGCAGAAATACCTGACCAAACTGGCGACCGGTGAATGGTTGGGGTGTTTCTGCCTGACGGAACCTCAAGCCGGTTCCGATGCCAGCGCACTAGAATGTAAGGCAGAACGTGATGGCGATGAATGGGTATTAAATGGCACCAAGCAGTTTATTACTACCGGTAAGCATGCCCAGATTGCATTGGTATTTGCAGTGACAGATAAATCTGCGGGCAAGAAAGGAATCTCATGCTTCTTGGTACCTACCGATAGTCCAGGATATATCGTCTCGAATCTGGAAGAAAAAATGGGGCAGCATTGTTCTGATACCGCGACTATTATTTTTGATCAATGCCGGATTCCGGCTGAAAACCTGCTAGGACAAGAAGGTGAGGGCTACAAGATTGCCTTGTCTAATCTGGAATCTGGCCGGATCGGGATCGCAGCACAATCTGTAGGTATGGCACGAGCTGCACTGGATGCTGCCGTTGAATATGCCAATGAACGTAAATCTTTTGGTGTAGAGCTGGTGCAGCATCAGGCAGTAGCATTCCGTCTCGCAGATATGGCCACCCAGATTGAGGCAGCAAGACAACTCGTCTTACATGCAGCAACGCTTAAAGATGCAGGATTACCATGCTTAAAAGAAGCGTCCATGGCTAAACTGTTTGCTTCGACTATAGCAGAGCGAGTCTGCTCGGATGCGATTCAGATTCATGGCGGTTATGGCTATGTCTCAGATTTCCCGGTTGAACGTATTTACCGTGATGTCAGAGTGAGCCAGATTTATGAAGGTGCATCAGATATTCAGCGTCTGGTCATTGCCCGGGAAGTGAGCAAAGTTTAAAAGTCATGAAATAGCCGACTGTTCAAATCCTGCAGCTCATTTGAGGGAGATGGAAATTGTGATGGTCTATAAAACATGGTCAATTATTGATAAAGCGAAAAGTGACTCAGTAGAGTGACACCTAACATGTCCTAGCAATAGGGCATGTTATATAAAACCGGCATTGCAATGGAATTCGCAGACGGTAGACAGAACAACAAATACAACGGACATAGACATAAAGTCTGTTTATAAACGGAATAGAGGTTGTCGTGATGAAGACACTAGAACAAGCGTATCGTGAATTTGATTTTGACACTATGGTTCAACAACATTTGGCAGGAACGCCAGATTCACTCAATGCCTATACAGAATGCTGTGGACGTTTTCTGGGACAAAACCGGATCGCGTTAATCTGGGAAGGTAAAAATGGCAAGACCCAATATTGGACTTTTGAACAATTGGCTGAGGCTTCAGGACAATTGGCTCATTATATGACCTCACTGGGTTTACAAGCAGGAGACTGTATTGCCGGACTGCTCCCACGAACCCCAGAATTATTAATTACCATTCTAGCCACCTGGCGTATTGGTGCGATTTATCAGCCTTTATTTACCGCTTTTGAAAGCAAGGCAATCGAGCATCGTATTAATACCGCACATACCCGACTCATTATTACCAATCAGGAACAGCGTGCAAAACTGAATGATCTCGATATTCCACATATTTTAACCGTACATCAAACACCTGAAAGTGCCAGTCAGGATGCAGATTTCTGGACTGAACTGAAGCAATATCCAACTGAATTTGAGCCGGTTCAAGGTCGTTTTAGTGACATTTTCCTGATGATGTTTACTTCGGGTACAACGGGACTTGCAAAATCAGTGCCTGTTCCGCTTAAAGCTTTACTGGCATTTAAAGGCTATATGCTGCACGCCGTAGATTTACGTGACGAAGATACTTTCTGGAATCTGGCAGATCCAGGTTGGGCTTATGGTCTGTATTATGGAATTGCAGGTCCATTAAGTCTGGGACATAGCATCATTCTGGATGAACGTGCCTTTAGCGTAGACAATGCTGTTGAAGTCATTAAAAAATATCGGGTAAATAACCTGACCGGTTCTCCAACCGCGTTCCGGATGTTCTATGGCTTTAAGGAAAAATTTGATGCTGAGATTAGCTCATGTTTACGTGTGGTCAGTAGTGCAGGTGAGCCATTAACGCCTGAAGTTATTCAATGGTTTAATCATGAAATGGACGTGAATATCTACGACCAGTATGGACAGACGGAACTGGGAATGGTGATTGCCAATCATCATGCGCTGGAGCATCACAAGAAAATCGGTTCTGCTGGCTTTGCCATTCCAGGACATCGTTTTGCAGTTTTAAATAAAGAGCATCAGGAAGTCGAAAAAGGCGGTATTGGTACTTTGGCCATGGACTGCTCAGCCTCACCTTTGATGTGGTTCGAAGGCTATGGCGGTAATAATCGTAAAGCCTTTGTAGGACAGTATTATTTAACGGGTGATACCGTAAAACTGAATGAACATGGTGGAATAGATTTCATTGGTCGTGCGGATGATGTTATTACGACTTCGGGTTATCGAGTTGGACCTTTTGATGTAGAGAGTACCTTGCTGGAGTGTGAAGAGGTGCTGGAGTCCGCTGTGGTTGGAAAGCCAGATCCGGAACGTACCGAAATTGTGAAAGCCTTTGTAGTGCTTAAATCACAATATGCCGCTAGTGAAGAACTGATGCTGAAATTGCAAAACTATGTACGTTCCCGTTTATCTAAACATGCCTATCCGAAAGAGATTGAGTTTGTAAGTGATTTGCCTAAAACCTCTAGCGGTAAAATTCAGCGTAATCTGCTTAAACAGCAGGAAATTGCTAAGATTCAGGGTATTAAACAGGTCAGTTAATATATTCATTTAAACATGTTAAAAAGGTCGCAATTGCGGCCTTTTTTATACGATTAATTTGTTTATTTTCGAATTTATCAGAGAAAATAATTGTCATTACAATATAATACATTTCATCTTTTAAATAAAATAAATCAAAAATTTAGCCTCTTATTAAGAGGCTAAATTGAAGGTGAAAGTCTTATTTACTTAGAGATCAACTTTTTTGTGCTCAGCATCTGGTTCCCCAGCTTCGCCAGTCACACCACCTTTTAATGCCTTAAATAGCTGAGTTACTTTATTATCGGTGACATTCCAGTATTCTGCACTTTCAGCTTCAGCAATCAGTACACGCACGCTAGGATCATCTTTACCCTCAAACCAGTTTTCTGCCCATGGATTCCATAATTTTTCAATCAAAATACGGTCAGTACTGATCTGTGCATTTGCGCTAATTGACACATAAATACCATCAGAAGGTTTAGCGAAAGATAGGCCGATCTGAGTACGACCAGTAGTGGCAGCTTTCACCAGATCATTGGTATCACGCAGGATGAAATACAAATTCTGATCTTCATTCATTTGCTCAGAATTGAGCATGGTCATCGGCTGAGAATGAATTTCCTGACTTTCGGTTACATGGCTGATCATGGTGTAACGCACATCTTTGATTAGTTCCCATAATTTTTCACGATTATTATGCTGATTTTGTTCGTTCATCTATATGCTCCATACTATTTTTGAAAGCGAGGATAATTACTATTCCTTAAGCAGCTTAATCATATTTAGGAATGGATACAGAGGGTCTCACTGAACTGATACATTTTCCTACCGAATTGCAGGCAGCCGCTACAGAAGTGCTAAACAATCGAAATTCAGTTACAGGGTGATAAAAGAATAGAAGAACGAGGTTCCAGGAAGATGTAATACGTGAATAAATTAAGTGGCATATAGATCAAGTTAAGTGCATTCATAATATGACTATTACATATTTATTAGGACACTATCAGCTTGATACGGAGCATTTAACTGATATGCTATTTAGCGCTAGTATTGCCAAGCCATTTATTGATTTGCTGTTTATGCGCAGAGAAGTTAATTTGCTCGAGATTTATCCGCATATTGAAATTTCGGTAAATGCACTTTTTGTGGCACATGCTTCTTAAAAATCTTCGAAACAAGGAACGACGTTGTCTATATCGACTATGGATGCCATATCCCCAGAGTTTGAACTCACCGATGCTGAATTGCACTTATATAGTCGCCAGATTCTTCTGGATGGTTGGGATATTGAAGCACAGGAAAAGCTGAAATTTTCTAATATCTGTATCGTGGGGTGTGGCGGGATTGGCTGTGCCTTGGCAGAACTTCTGGCTCGAGCGGGCGTAGGCAAAATTACCCTGATCGATCCTGATACCATCGAGATGAGTAATCTGCAACGACAACTGGCATTTACGCCAAATGATCTAGGCCTTTATAAGGCAGAAACACTCGCGAAAAGACTGGCTCAGATTAATCCGAATGTTCAGGTTGTATCTATCAATCAAGCTTTAACGGCTGAAAATGCAGAGAGTATGATTGAACATCAAGATCTGGTGCTGGATGGATGTGATCAGTTCGAGACACGTTATCTGGTCAATCAGAGCTGTGTAAAACTGAATGTGCCTTTAATCAGTGCTTCTGCGATTGGTTTGCAAGGGCAACTGTTCATGATGGAAGGGGATTCAGCCTGTTATGCTTGCCTGTTCCCATCTGAACATCAGGCTGATACCAGTTTGCGCTGTGCAGATTCAGGCGTATTGGCGACTACGCCGAATGTGATGGCGAGTTTGCAAGCTCATCATGCTCTGCTTTATTTAGGCCTGGGTAAAATGCCACTTAGGCAGAAACTTTTACTTTGGGATGGTCTGAGTTTTAAACAGCGCATTTTAAGTTTCGAAAAAGATACAGATTGCCCAGTCTGTCAGGCAAGATAGGCCTGCAAAATTTAATTTTTTTGCTACACTGCATGTAATTAATTTTTCCTAAGACATTATGAAAAAAAATATCTGGTTAGATGGAATACGTTCGGTTGCCCGTATGGGTGAAACCGCGGTAGTTGCGGCGAAGGCCGGCATTAAATATGCTACTGAAAAGCCAAGTAATGCCAAACTCATGCGTGAAACGTTTGAGTCTTTAGGCTCAACCTATATCAAACTCGGTCAGTTTATTGCCAGTACGCCATCGCTGTTTCCGCGTGAATATGTGGAAGAGTTTCAGGGCTGTCTGGATCAAACACCGACCTTGCCATTCAGCTATATCCAGGAAGTGCTAGCATCAGAGTTTTCTGGCCGAAACTTGGATGAAATCTTTGCCTCAATTGAAGAAACACCACTGGCTTCTGCTTCCATTGCACAGGTACATGCGGCCAAGCTGGTTTCTGGTGAAGATGTAGTTATTAAAGTACAAAAGCCGGGTGTGGAAACAATTCTATATACCGATTTAAATGTATTGCATTGGGCGACCAAACTGCTGGAAAAAGCAGTGCCGAAAGTAAAATTTGCGTCATTGGCAGATATTGTCGAAGAAATCAAAACCCGGATGGTGCGTGAAGTTGATTTTATTGAAGAAGCACAAAATCTGGATGATTTCGTCAATTATCTGAATATCACCAATAATAAGGCAGCAACTGCTCCTAAGGTTTATCATCAATATTCAACACGTCGTGTGCTGACCATGCAACGTTTATATGGCGTGCCACTGACTGATTTTGAAGTGGTGAAAAAGGTCGCTAAAGACCCGTCACAGGTTCTCATCACTGCAATGAACACCTGGTTTGGCAGCCTGATGATGTGTAACAGTTTCCATGCTGATTTACACGCGGGTAATCTGATGCTGCTTGAAGATGGTCGTGTGGGATTTATTGATTTTGGTATTGTCGGCCAGCTTAAACCAGAAGTCTGGACAGCGTGTATGGCCTTTATGGATGCCTTGCAGCATACCAATTATACCCTGATGGCAGAGAATATGCTGAAAATGGGTATGACTGCAGTTGAGATTGATACCAAAGTACTTGCGGCTGATCTTGAACGCTTGTTTAGTGGTGTGATGTTAGCTGATCCTCAGGAATTGCTGACTTCAAGCCCAGCCGATCTTAACGATATCATGATGGATATGGTGGCAGTCGGTGAACGTCATGGTATTCGTTTCCCACGTGACTTTGCTTTATTGTTCAAGCAAATGCTGTATTTCGACCGTTTCATGAGAATTCTGGCGCCGTATACAGATATCTATGCAGATCAGCGTTTGCAGATGGTTCAGACTATGGATCCAAATTTGCTGTTAAAGCACTAATTTAATCCCTCCCGTCCTCCCTTTAAGAAAGGGAGGCTTTCATTACAAAATAAATAGAAGTGATGAAAGTCCCTCTGTATTAAAGAGGGATTTAGGGAGATTATTGGTAAATATTAAATTCCGAGTTTTAAAATGGACGCAATTATTATTGAAGGCTTAAAGGTCGATACAGTAGTCGGCTGCTTTAATTGGGAGCGTCAAATCATTCAGCCTTTAATGCTGGATCTAAACATTCGTACCAACTTAGAACAAGCGGCACAGTCAGATGAACTGGAAGATACTTTGAATTATGCCGAAATCTGCGAGATTTCAGCGCGGGTGATTCAGGAAGCTCAGCCAAAATTGATCGAACATGCAGCAAAACTGGTACTAGACGCGCTTTTTGCTACCTTTGAAAGTGTAGAATCGATTATGATTACGATCCGTAAGCCTGCCATTATCGCGCAAGCCAATTCTGTAGGGATACGTCTTGAACGCCACCGCAACGATATTCGCCCTAGCACTGGCGAGTAATTGTCATCCACAGCAACATTTTCAGGCTGCCCAGCAACGGATCAGTGAGTTGGGGGAAGTCCGGTTTTCTCCAATTTACCTCATTCCATGTCGGGATAGTATCGGAGCAGATTACTGGAATGCGGCCTGCCTCCTATACAGTGAAGTTTCTGTTCAAGATATGACAGATTTATTAAAGCAAATGGAAACGGATTCAGGGCGGGTTCGACCATCGCATCAGATCAGCCTGGATGTCGACCTGATTGCATGGGGAAATGATTTAAGCCAGATGGAATTTAATCCTAAAAAATTACCGCTTGCACTAGACGTAAAAATCCCGATGCATGACATCTGGTCTCATCCTGCATTTGAATATGACCGCCGTCTTCAATATCCACAAGTCAAAATTTAATCTGTATCTGAAATTAATCTAATGAATTTGTCAGCTTTATCTAAGTAGGGGATCTATATTTGCCAAAAACAGCTATCTACTTTTTCTTGTTATAAAAAATAGCTAATAACACCATAATTGCAAATAGAATGCCAAGAATAATGCCTGTTTCCATAAATTACCTCTAAATAATCATTTTTTCAGCCAATTTTAAAAAATAAAGAACAATAAATATATTTTAAATTTTAATTAATTTCCCATGAAGGTAATTATATTTTAACTTGGTTTTAAATAAAATTTAATTTTTATAAAAAATATTAAATAATATAGTCATCTAAATATATCAAAAAATAAGGACGATAAAAAATAAAAATCTACAGGATTGATTTAAATAGCTTCTATTTTTCTTTATCGATAAAGTAGAATGAAAGTATTAAATAAAACGTGGACCTAAATCCACGTTTTATGTTTATAAAGCTAATTATATTGCAATGAATTAACGAGAAGTAAATCTTCCTCGGTCATCACGTGGTGGACTTCTTCGTCCTCCATTGCTGGAACGTCCGCGGCGATCATCATCGTCGTCCTCATCATCACGGCTGCGACCACGACCTCTGCCGCGTCCACCGCGACGATCGTCATCATCGTCGTCATCATCACGGCTGCGGCCACGACCTCTGCCACGTCCACCGCGACGATCGTCATCATCATCGTCGTCATCATCACGGCTTCGGCCACGACCTCTGCCACGTCCACCGCGGCGATCGTCATCATCATCGTCGTCATCATCACGGCTGCGGCCACGACCTCTGCCACGTCCACCACGACGATCGTCATCATCGTCGTCATCATCACGGCTGCGGCCACGACCTCGACCACGTCCACCACGACGATCGTCATCATCATCGTCGTCATCATCACGGCTGCGGCCACGACCTCGACCACGTCCACCACGACGATCGTCATCATCATCGTCGTCATCATCACGGCTGCGGCCACGACCTCTGCCACGTCCACCGCGACGATCGTCATCATCGTCGTCATCATCACGGCTGCGGCCACGACCTCGACCGCGTCCGCCACGACGATCGTCATCATCGTCGTCGTCATCATCACGGCTGCGACCACGGTCATTTATGTGGCTGCGTGAACCAGCTTCGCGAGCTTCTTCTGAAGTGAATTCATGGGCATTACCACTTGCATGAGCAGCTCTCCCGCCTTGGCTTGCAATTTCGCGTTGTTTCTCCGCTTCCATGCCTGCGAATCCACGATTTGAATTATCGGTATCTTTTTCATTATCTTGATTAGCCATTTTAACCGTCCTTTAAAATTCCGGGGAAGTTGACTGAGTTAACGAATGCATAGATATAAAGCAAGTTGTGAACTTACATTGTTGATGGATTATTATGACTGTAAATATTAAATTTAATCTAACTAATTGCTTATGAAGCAAATGTATCAATTTAATTTTATAAATCTGTTTTTTATATAAACATAAAGAAACAAAAGGTTATATATGCGACATATTTTAAAATATGAATTTATAAATTGGACTTTGATTTAATCAAAATTTGAATTAAAAATAGGTAATAATTTTTTTAATAGAAATTAAATAAAATAGCATATAACATAATGATAAATAAAAAATTTAAAAAAAAGGTTCTTAAACTATTTTTCCTTAATTATTTTGAGCATAAAAAAACCCTCAAGAAATGAGGGCTTTATTTGATACTTAAATATAATAACTAGTTTTGGTCATTAACTTGGAAATACCAGTCATGGCAATCTTGACTGGAAGGGGTAAATCTACACCGCCTGCAGCCAAAGCAGTATCACGGTGATGCAGTTCATCTTCATTCATTTGTTCCAGAATGCGACGTGAGCGTTCATCCTGTGCGGGCAGCTGATTAATATGATGCTGTAAATGCATACTCACTTGGCGTTCGGTTTCTGCAACAAAGCCCAGACTGTATTTGTCCCCCGCAATGCCGGCAATTGCACCCATCCCAAAGGAAAGGCCGTACCAGACCGGATTAAGTAAACTGGTATGGCTATCCAGTTCTTGTAAGCGGTCCTCACACCAGGCCAGATGATCCTGTTCCTCAATTGCCGCCTGTTCCATTTCCCGACGTACATTTGGTAATTTCGCGGTTAATGCCTGTCCATGATAAAGCGCCTGTGCACAAACCTCACCACTATGATTCACACGCATTAAACCAGCCACATGACGGGCATCACTCACAGTAAGCTGGGTTTCAACCGGTTTGGCTGGATTTTCCCGTTGTGAGGAAGTCGTTCCTGGAACAAGACTGCGTAATGCCTGGTCAAAAGAATGAATAAGCTTATCGACACCTGTATATTGACGCATGAATTAATCCTCCAAAGGGGCTTTTGCGGTTTTGATCATCGGTTTCAATCTATAGAGCAGCCATAAAGTAAACAGGCCACTCAACACTGCAGTAATACAGAAAAGTATTTTAAGATCAAATTCTAAAACGCTTAAAATAATAATTGAGAATATAGCAGAAGATACCATGAAAACGGCATTCAGGATGTTATTTGCTGCAACCACACGTGCACGATGTGAGCGGGGAGAATGTGCCTGCATCATTGCATACAGCGGCACGATATAAAAACCGCCACTGATGCCCAGTAAAGTTACCGCCAGCATCACATGATAATAGCTCCAGCCTTGCTGGAATACATCTGCCAAGTCGAGTAACGTACCGGTACGTTCCGGAACAAAGGCAAGACTTGCGGCTAGATATAATGCAAAAACCACGAGACCAATAGCGCCAATCGGTACCATTTTAATATTGACCTCAGTACCGCCTAATCTGCGGCATAAATAAGAACCTAAACCGATCCCGACAGAGAAAAAGGTCAGTAGCAAACTGGCGACATTTTCAGAAGCATGCAGGTTTTGTAAGGTAAGCTGTGGAATCTGAGTAAGATAGGTTGCCCCATAAAACCAGTACCAGGAGTTACCCAGCAGAATTAAAAAAACCAGCGGTAAGCTTTTGGCATATTTAATGGTTTGAAAGCTGGTCCGGAAAAAATTCCAGTCAATGTTGATTTCAGGTGCTGGAATGCTCTGCTTCAGAATATAACGACTGGAGAGATAGCCAATCACGGCGATACTTAACACCGTCAGGCTAATCCAAATCAGATTGCCTGTAGAAGCCGCAATGACTGCACCACCTAAGATCATACCAAACAGAATAGCCAGTGATGTACCTGACTGGAATAGTGCGTTACCTGACATCAATTCATCTGATTTTAATACTTCAGGCAAAATGGCATATTTAATCGGGCCGAAAAAAGTGGATTGAGTGCCCATTAAAAACAGGGCGAACAGGAGAATCCATAAATGACCGAGCAGAAAGCCAATGGTGCCCAGAATCATGATCACAATTTCAAAAATCTTTAAATAACGAATCAGCTGGGAACGTTCATACTTATCTGCAATCTGACCTGCAGTCGCAGAAAAAATAAAATAAGGCAAAATGAACAACAGTGCGGCAAGGTTATTTAGTGTGCTAATACTGGCTGATTGTTGCTGAATCCAGCCATAGGTAATCACCAATAATAAGGCCTGTTTAAAAACATTATCATTCAGTGCACCAAAAAACTGGGTCAGGAACATGGGTAAAAAGCGGCGGCTCGCTAACAAATGTTCATTGTTGTTCATATAAGACGTGCTACATTAAGATTTATTAAGAAATGTGAGATATACGTAAACATTGAGAAAAATCATGTAAGATACTTTCGTCCATGTAAAGGCAAAACCCAATAATTTAAGTTCTTTAGCTTATCTTTTTCGGTCAAATAATCAATTAAAGAATGTATTCGTTTAGAGTTTGCTATGCCCGCAAAGAGAAAATTTAAACAAACGATGCTGAATCGTAGTATGGGGTCTCTCGTACCATATCATGGCCGAGCCAGGCTATGTATGAGCATATTTTTCATGATGTTATCGCATCAGGGCATGGCACAGACCGAGCAGACCGAAACTCCGGTAGTACTCTCTCAGGCAGAAATGATCGAAGAGTTATCCCAGGAAGCCGTTCGACAAGGGGTAGCGACGACCGAAGCTGAAGCGACAGAAAAAGTTGAAGAAGCCTTAGAACCTGAAACTTCGACCGTAGATAGTATGCAAATGCTGCAAGAGCAGCAGAATATGGGAACGTCTCTGGGTGAATTTCAGCCAATTGAGTTTGATGATTTAGAAAGCCTGCCGGTGCAAACGATTGACCAGAGCATGGCCAATGAGATTTATCAGGTCGCAGAAGAAGCGAAACGCGAAGCGCAAGCCTATCGCCAATCAGCGCAAACTGAAACCGTAGTCAATGACATGAGTCAGCAGGAACTGGTTGAAATCAATCAGGCACCTGTGAATGTTGATCAGCTGATGCAGTCCATTCAGGCCGATAGTCAGATCATCGTGCAAAGAAATGAGTCGGGTGCGACCTTATCCGAATTGCCTGCACCAACAACGCCTGAAAATGACAAACGTCCGAATATTTTCAAACGACTGTTTTATAAAATCCGTCCACCTCGCCAGATTATGACCGCCAGTTTGCCTCGGATCAGTGCAGATGTGGTCATTGTGAATGGAAATGGCACTGCGCAAAGCAATGGCGGATTGAATCGTAAAGCCCAGTCAGAAGGTTATACGAATCTCAGAAATAATGTAAAAGCTAAACTTTCCAGCTTTACCCAGGAATCCTTTGAAGATTTTTCATCTGCATTACCGCAACTCCGTAATCTGTCCAATCAGGCTGCCCAAGCTGTAGGTTATTACAATGCCCAGTTCAGATTTGAAAAATTATCGGATAGTCGGGTTAGAGTCTATGTAACGCCGAATGAGCCGGTCATTATCAATACCCATAATATTGAGTTTAGTGGCCCAGGTGGTGAACAGCCGCAGTTCCAGGTTATTAGTCTTCTACCGGAACAGGAAGAAGGTGATATCTTTAACCATGGGGATTATGAAAAAACCAAAGACCGGATTAATACCGCAGCCAGCAATAATGGTTATTTTGATGCGTACTGGCGCTTGCATGATGTGCGCATTGCCCAACCCGAAAATACAGCCGATGTGAACCTACGCTTTGAAACAGGTGAGCGTTATAAACTGGGTAATGTAGAGTTCAGGATGAGTGATCCTGAAAAAGAATTTCCGCTAAATCGTGATGTACTGGAAAGTCTGGTCACCTGGGAAGATGGTGCTGATTACACCTTCTGGCGTGTGAATAGTCTGGCCAACAACCTGACGAACTCACGTTATTTTAACTATACGCTGGTGGATGCGATTCGTCCTGATCCTATTGATCGAGAGCTGGAACTGGCACCGGATATTCAGAGTCTGATAGAAGAACAGAAGTTTTCAGAAGATGAAATAGGTGTAGCCAAGAAAGCTGCACCGGCATCCGATCAGGAAGTTACACAGGATGTGGTGGATGAAGATCAGTTTGCCGGTAGTCGTGATGCAGAGAATCCAAATTTAAGAACTTTGCGGGTTCAGCAACAGACTAAAGAAGACGAAGAAGAACGTTTAAAGGCTCAGGCTCGTGAAGAGAAAAAAATTCCGGTGATCGTGACACTGAATGCAGACCGTCTTAACAGTGCCGAAGTTGGTCTGGGTTATGGTACGGATACCGGAACACGCTTACGTGGACAATATCGCCGCGCGATCGTAAACAAGCGTGGTCACTCATTTGATGCCAACCTTGAATTGTCACAAATCCGTCAGTCAATTGATGGCCGTTATAATATTCCATACAACCATCCACTTAATGACTATATCAGTATCGTGGGTGGTTATGAGCGTGAAGAACGTGATGGTGTGGCCCAAGGTGATGGCCTGTTAATTGAATCCGCGGTACTTGGTGCTGACCGGATTATTAAAAATCCGCGTGGCAGCTGGCAACAAACTTACGGTCTACGTTACCGTCTGGATCGTCTGACGCAGGATGATTCGGTTGATTTTAGCCAGATTCCGGAAGCATTCAGATTCAATACTGAAGATGAACAGCAGTCTTTACTGGTGGGTTATGAAGTTTCCCGTACTGATAGTGATCGCCGCGTGAACCCGACCAAGGGCTTTAAGCAAACCTATAAAGTCGAATTGGGCAGTGAAGCTCTATTGTCTGATGCCGATATGGCGATTGTGAATGCAGGCTGGCGTTTTATCTATTCACTGGGTGAAAATGCCGATCACCAGTTTGTCGGTCGTGCGGATCTGGGTTATATCTTTACTGAAGATTTTGCCAAAGTACCTTATAACCTGCGCTATTTTAGTGGCGGTGATCAAAGTATCCGTGGTTTTGACTATAAGAGTCTTTCTCCGGAAATTGAAGGCTTTAAAGTGGGCGGACAAGCTTTGGGTGTAGCTTCACTGGAGTATAATTATCAGTTCAGGGAAGGCTGGCGCGCTGCAGTATTTGCGGATGCCGGAAATGCCTATAATGAGGATTTTAGTAATCCGACAGAATATGGTGCGGGACTGGGGATTCGTTGGGCTTCACCGATTGGCCCAATTCGTTTAGATGTGGCGACCGGACTGTCGGATGACAATTATCCGATTCGTCTGCACTTCTTTATTGGCTCGCAGTTATAAAACATTTATTAATTAAAAAATAGTTATTTGGGTAGATCATGGTCGAGAACCAACCACAGCCAGAACAAGAGCAACAACCTGAAGTTGTGCCGAAAAAGCGCCGTATCTTTAGAAGTATTCTATTGTCGGTCCTTTTTTCTCTTATTTTTCTGCTGTCTGTACTGGCGATCCTGTTTTCTACCGATAAAGGCAGTAAATTCCTGCTGGATCAGGTGATGCAGCGCCAGGAAATCATTCATTACGAATATGAAGGTGGGAACCTGTGGCGCGGGATTATCCTGAAAAATGTTCTGGTCACCCTGAAACCGGTCGATGTCAAAATTGACCGTGCTGATGTCAAGCTGGGTTGGCGGGCGATTATCAAAAAAGAAATTCATCTGACTGAAGCAGATGTACTGAATTTACAGATTATTAATAAAAATCCGCCAAGTGATGAGCCATTCAAGTTCAATGCTATTCGTTTACCGTTCGTATTGCGGGTTGATCATTTACTTCTCGATCACCTAGTAATTAAAACCCAGACCAATACAGTCGATTTTTATAATATTGAACTGAATGAAGCATTATGGTCCGGTACCGAGCTGAATTTCGAAGATTCCCGCATGGATATGGGCTATCTGTCGGTACGTGAAGCTACTGGGAAAATGCAGTTTGAAGGTAAATATCCACTAGATGCACGCGGGATTTTAAATCTGCCTTCACTCAGAGAAAGCCTGAATATTCATGATATTCAAGTACGTGCTAGAGGTACACTGGATACTATTCAGGCCGGGGTCGCGACCAACACTCCAGATTTGCTGACAGGCTGGGCGGTCCTGCACCCGATGCGTCCTAATGTACCCATGCGTGGTGAACTCCAGTTCAAGCAATATCACTGGCCAATCCTGACAGAGCAGAAACTGTTTACGAAAGATGGTGTGGCTGAGTTTAATGGGAATACCAAGCGCCTGGATCTGAATGTTCGCACCGATATTGAAGGTGAAAATATCCCGGATGGGCAATATACCGCAGTGATGTATACCGACCTGGTCAATCAGCTCAATATTACTGATCTAAATGGTCAGCTAATGAAAGGTTCGGTAAGCCTAGCAGGTACCGTGGGCTGGGCTGATCGGGTGGATTGGGATCTGACAGGCCGCATGAATGGGATTGATCCGAAACATCAGCGAATTCCACAGGTGGTGCAGGACTTTCTGCCACCAAGTCTGGACGGTAATATTGCCTCTACCGGTAATCTGGAAAATGGCCTGCATTTAACAGGACTGGTTGATTTTGACCGCTATGAAACCTGGAATATCAAGCTGGATCAGAAGCCGGTTAATGACAATAAAGCTCAACCGATGTTACTGGATGTAGCCTGGAAAAATATTGATCGTGCTGTGCCTTATATTGGCTGGTTAAAAAGTGAATCAGGAGATGTCGATCTGGTACTGGTCGAAGGCCAGCAAAATATCCATGTCGCTACCCAGGTTGCTCAGCATGAAGAAGGACTGTTACCTACAGGAATGTATCAGGCACAACTAAACCTGAAAAATAACATCCTGAATGTTCCAAGTTTTAAATATAGTGGAAATGGACAGGCCGGCAGTCTAACAGGCAATGCACGGGTTGAGTTGCCAGAAGAAAAACGTCAGCTCAAATGGTCCGCAGTATTAAATGCCCAGAACCTGAATACTCAGACTCTGGCTGCAGCTTCACCAATTGACCGCTTGAATGGTCGGGTAAAAGCCAGTGGTTATGCACGCCCGAATCAGCAAATTATTAATCTCAGCGGTGTAGATCTGACCGGACGACTGGCTGCGCAAAATGAAACCGTTCATCTGACAGGTAATAGTAATATTGCCTTGTTGTTCCATGATGAAAAAGCAGGTGGCGGATTCAAAAGTTATGCGGTCAATTATGATGGTGCCTTAAGTGCCAGCCAGATCAAGGCCAGTCAGGGATTGTTGAAACTGCGCATGTCGGGTACGCCTGATATGCTGAGTATCAAGGAACTGCGTCATGATGGGGTCGCTGGAAAAATTAATGCCAATGGTCAGGTGAACTTGGCGAATGGTATTGGCTGGAATGTAAATGCCTCTTTGGTGCGTTTCAAACCTCAGTATTTCAATGCCAAGCTTAAAGGTGAATTGTCTGGTAATCTGCAAACTCAAGGTGTCTGGTCGGATGCAGTGAAGCGTATCCAGATTCAACGCTTAAATCTGGCCGGTATGTTGAATAATAAACCGGTACGCGGTAAGGGTAATCTGGCTGTATTGATTGACTCCAAGCAGCGTGGTTTTGTACCGCAGCAGTTTGAAGCCAATAACCTGTTCCTGTCTTATGCCAGCAACCAGCTACAGGCCACAGGTAATGCGCAGAATTTGCAACTTAAAGTGAATGCGCCGGCATTATATGAACTTTATCCGGGATTAAGAGGCCGGGTACAAGGCTATATTAATATGCAGGCACAACCGCGTTTACAAGCAACTGCAAATCTGGCAGTGGATAATTTTGCCTTCAAGAACCTATTTAGCGTAGACAAGATTCGGGTACGCGGTCAGTTGCCGACTTCACAAACCACACCGACCTTATTGACTGCGACCATGGATCAGTTGCGTAGTGGCAATAGACAGATTGTACGTGGTGAAGTTTCACTAGCTGGAACGCGCGCCGCGCATGTACTGCAAGTTCAGGCTGAAAACAAGCTGTCTAAATTTTTTGTTCAGCTGGCAGGTGGTTTTAATGCACAAAATAATTGGTTAGGCCAGATCCAGCGCGGTGATTTCGACTCACTGCGTACCCATCTGGTGCAGCGTCAAAATGCAGCTGTGATTTATAACACTGCACAGTCGGATCTGTTTGTTGGCGCTCATTGCTGGATGAGCCAGCAAAGCCAGCTCTGCTTTGATCAGCCAATTCGAGTCAATAAAACCCGAGGCAGTGCTTCTTTTATTACCCGTAACCTGGATCTGGCTGACTTTAGTGCCTTCCTGCCAGAAGGCATAGCATTAACCGGTAAAGTGAATGGTTATGCCAAGGCAGCTTGGGCACAAGGTGCTAAACCGAAGATTGATGCACGTCTGGTAACCCGTAATGGTGTGATCGGCTTATCTTCTGATGATCCGGAATATTTAGGCTCGACCTTAAAATATGATGAAGTGGGGCTGGTCGCAAAAAGCGTGGCCGCCGGTCTACAGATTCGTCTGGATGTGAAAACACCAGATATTGGTACAGGCTATGCCAATGTGATTATTGATCCATATCGTGACAATAAACCAATGCGTGGCGAGATTGCCTTTAATCAGGTTCAGTTAAAGGTCTTTAAGCCATTCATTCAGGATGTGCGTAATCTGGATGGTACCTTGTCGTATGCAGGTAAAATTAGCGGAACCTTAACCGATCCATTACTTGAAGGTGAAATTCGGGTTAAGGATGGGGCAATCAGCATGATTTCATTGCCAGTCAATCTGACCAATGTGCAGCTCTATTCATCAGTCCGCCAAAATACCGCGACTATTAATGGTGCATTTAACAGTGGCCGTGGCGCTGGTAAATTAACCGGCTCTGTAGACTGGAAAGGTGATCCACGCGTACAGCTCAAACTTCAGGGCGAAAATCTGTTGATTCGTCAGGCACCGCTGATTACTGCAGTGGTTACGCCTGACCTGACCTTGGATATGTATCCGTTCAATAAAAAATTAAGCTTGAGTGGCAAGGTCGATGTTCCTCGTGCACTGATTTCCATGCCTGAAGCCTCTGAACCTGTCGTGGGCTTGTCTTCTGATGTTCGTGTTGTACGTGAAGGAGATGACCAGCTCGCCATTCTGAAAGCGGCACGTCCATGGAATATTCGCGCAGATGTTGCAGTGTCGTTAGGAAATCAGGTGATCTTCCAGGGCTTTGACAGCCGTATACCACTCTTAGGTCGTGTCAATCTGACGCAACGTGGTCTGGAATCTGCGATGCGTGCCAATGGGGCGATCGGGGTATCACAACGGGTGAAAATTGAAGCCTATGGACAAAGTCTGGATCTGAACCGTGCGATTGCGCGTTTTAATGGTCCATTGTCCAATCCAACCCTGGATATTGATGCTAATAAATCCATTCAAGGCAGCACAGTGGGTGTACGTGTTACAGGTACAGCCTCAAGTCCTGCCATTCAGGTGTATAACGATGCTGGTCTGTCTGAACAGGAAGCGTTGAATGCCCTGATTACTGGTCGTATCAATGAAGGAGCTTCAGGTTTAAGTCAGGCGGAAGGTTTCAGATCTGATGTAAACAACACCATTGCAGCCGCCGGGATCAGTCTGGGCTTGGGTGGTACGCGTGCCTTGACCAACCAGATTGGTCGTAGCTTTGGCTTGAGTGGTCTGGCACTGGATGCACAGGGCACAGGGGATGATACTCAGGTGTCTGTAACCGGTTATATTACGCCAGACTTGTATATCCGTTATGGGGTTGGCGTATTTACCCCAGTGAACAAGCTGACTTTACGTTATCAAATGAATCAGCGTTTATATCTGGAAGCCAGTCAGTCTTTAGAACGTGCAATTGACTTGTTCTATAACTGGCGGTTCTAATCTAATAAAAAGCCCTCTCAGTGAGGGCTTTTTTATAGGGAAGAGATTTCAAAATAGCCTAAGCTATTTAAATCATCAGCCTATACTGATTTAAGGTATTTAATAAAATTAATCCTTAAAGGTCTCGTTTAGTGCATTCTGAACAGCTTCCACTCGAGATTTACAGGCTTTATACGCCTGCATAGACTCTTCAACGATTTTCATCAGATTATCAATATCTGGTTCTTGCTGAGATTCAAGTAATTCAGCATTCTTTTTCAAGATGTCATAGCCTTCTTGAAAGCTCAAAGTATCATGACTCATGGGGAGTTACCTGCGTAAGTTGTGCTGAAAATAGGCCATCGTGTAATTCAACCTGAACGGGTTGTGGCACATCAATTTGATGGATTGAACGAACCACATGATCTTGCTGCCGCACAATGGCATAGCCTTTGGACAAAACATGTTTGGGATTTTGCAGGAGTGTTTCCCGCATTAGGGCATCTAGCTGCTGGTTAATCAGTTGGGTCTGTTGCTGGGCAAGGTTAGAGGTGTTGGACTTGAGCTGCTCTAAACGTTGCAAGGCATTCATAATCTGGTGATTGGCCAGATTCTGGATTTGCTTTAGATATTGCTCATTCTGGTTTTGATAAGCCTGAATTTGCTGTTGAGAAAGCCGCTGGATACTTTGCAGATTATTTAAAACCTCTTGAGTTAGCTCGACGACATGATTGCGAATTCCAGCAATCACTTTACTTGGTGTGTCGAAAGAACGATGAGCAATTTCATCCAGAATCGTCCTGTCTTTTTCATGACCAATACCAACCCAGACGGGAACTGAACGTTTGCAGAGCAGGGCAGCCAATGCATAGTCATTTAAATAAGCCAGATCATTGACTGCACCACCGCCACGAATGATTACGATCAGGTCAGGCGCGTTATGATAAGTTTGTGCCCACTGCTTTAAAGCTTGTGCCAAGCTTTGCATGATGCTTTGCGCTGCCGTATTTCCCTGAAAGGTCGCACTGTGATAGATAAATTCGCATACCTGAGCTTTTTGTAAAGCATCAGCATCTTTCTTGAAATCGCCCAGACCTGCAGCCTTTTCTGGAGCAATCACCAGAATCCGGTTGAGGTCAAAAGGTGTAGGCAGATTTTTATTGCGATCAATCAGACCTTCGGTTGTCAGTCTCTCTACAATCTGCTGATAACGTCGGGCTATATCACCCAAGGTATATCCAGAATCAATCTCTGTAATATTTAGGGAAAACCCATATTGCGGATCAAAGCTGGCTTTGACTTTGATTAAAACCTTAAGGTCCCGGCTTAGCTCAATACCACTTTCACGTTCAAATTGCGTCACAATTTTCTGTGCAGCAAATTTCCAGATGGTGGCCCGGCAACTGGCAATGACCTGATCATTGTCAGGATCTTTTTCTGCCAGTTCCAGATAGTAATGGCCAGCTTTGATATTTAAATTTCGAATCTCAGCTTTGACCCACACCGGTGTATCGAAAGTGATTTTAACCACTTCCTGAACCGTAGAAAGGTATTCTTTTAAAGAAAGCTGGAGATCGTCTTGCATGCCGAGATAAAGTTTAAAATTCAATCAAATATTAAATCAATATGGCCGCTAGTACAAACATCAAGCTTCGTGCATAAAAAAGGCTAGGACAAAGAAACTGGGAAATAATTAATTTAATGATCTAAAAACAAAATATTAGAGTAATGCTTGGTTGATGAAGGGTGATAAACAATTTGTATAATAATGTAATGACATTGTCATATTAAAGCCATTCCAATATTTAACTAAATCTAAATTTTAGTTAGTTTAAGAAAGAGATTACTTTTAAAAGCTAATTATTGATTGATATAAATCATAGGAAATAGTGAGAACTTAAATGGGATTAAACCTAATGATATTAAGAAATGATCCTGCCGCTTTTTACAGAATTACAAACACTCAAGCCTTTTCAGATCTGACGCTATAAATGGAATATGCTACATTAAAGGCGAATTCCTTTAGAAGAATACCGCTCATGAAAAAAATAATTTTATCTGGTTTGTCCGGATTATTTGCATCCATCCTCCTTGCTGGTTGTAGTACAACCCAGTCGCCTGATTCAAACTCTGCGTCATTAGGAACAGCCAATCCAGCGAGTGCCTATTGTATCAATCAGGGTGGAAAGCTGGAAATCCGTAATGAAACTAATGGGCAAGTGGGCTATTGTCATATAAAAAATGGGCAAGTGGTCGAAGAATGGGAATATTTCCGAGCAAACCAGCCTAAATGTATCGCTGATCAGGCAGCTGCACTGGTGGGTCAATCGAATTTAACTGAAGCGCAAATCAAAGAAAAAACCAAAGCTCAAATGGTACGCATGGTTGCACCTGGCCAGCCTGTCACTATGGATTATCGTGAAGAGCGTGTGACGGTCACTGTAGATCCAGCCACTAAGAAAGTAGTTCAGGCAAGCTGTGGTTAAGATATGAAATGCTACTTTCGAGCAGGCAGTATCAATAAGAATAGGTAGAAATTTCATTTTAAATGACAAATCTGCGCTGATCTCTTATAGTGCCTCTCGGAAGGAGAAATTCATGAAAAAGTTATTTGCTTTATCGCTGATGGTTGCTCTGGTCGGCTGTGCAGAGAAAAAACCTTTAACCCCTGAAGAGCAGTGGCATGGCTATTGTCGTAGTGTGGGGAATGCTGCACGAACCATTATGCTGGATCGTCAGAATGCGATCGAGAAAGAAAAGGCTGTTGAGCATGCCAACAAGATCGATGATGACATTACTCGCGGTTTTATCCTAAATATTATCGATGAAGTCTATGCACTTCCGGAACAGGAAATTAAGACCGATGTAGATGCAGCCCGTGAGAAAGTCCGCGCTGAATTTACCGAAAAATGTATCGCCACACCGCATGATAAAATGCCAGATTACAAACCGTTCTAAGGAACGGTTTTTTTTATATTTAAATAAAACAAACTAAGAAATCATCATTCAAAATAAATAGTGGTTTATAGATATAAGAAAATTCTTCTAATAATAAAAATAGCCTAAGCAATATTAAATATAATTTGTGACAATTGCTAAATCTAAAATATAGAAATGCTTATCTTTATATTGAATAATGAATTTAACTCCAAAGCCTTGAGGAGAACAATAATATGGACGTCGTGAAGTATTTATATCACTCAGATCTGCTGTTAGAAGATGAAAAAGGATTGGCGATTATCGGTGGCGGACGCTATGTCCTGAGTGTAGGAGACAAGGTCGTGATTAAGCAGATCTTGGAGCAAGACAAAAAACGCTGTTTGGTCGAGATTTCCTTTGCCAGCAACAACCATAGTCAGACTTATGAAGATCAATGCGAATTAAAATTTGAGGGTTGTCGGGACGCTTTTCAGCAATATTTGAACTCAACGACAGTCCACTAAGGTGTAGTATCTTTTTCTAAGTAAATCAGGCAACATCGATGTTGCCTTTTTTATGCGTCAAATTTGGTTAAAAGTTGCCATATCTGTACTTAAATTATGCAAGGCGATGATGATTTGATTATTGAATGATCTTTATAAGCATCATTTAGTTATAAAATAATGAGCATCACAAAGAAACACTGTACTTGCATTAACTTTTAACTGGAATTTTAGTAAAATTTTAGAGTCCATATTATTTGTGAAGCTTTTATAAAGCAGGAATTCACAGGTAATTTTTTAAAAAAGAGGAATAACACCGTGCTAGAAGCTTACCGCCAACACGTTGAAGAACGTGCCGCACTCGGAGTCCCACCGAAGCCACTTGATGATGCTCAAACTGCTGCATTAGTTGAATTATTAAAAAATCCCCCAGCTGGTGAAGAAGCATACTTAGTTGACTTGCTTGAAAACCGTGTTCCAGCGGGTGTTGACCAAGCTGCATACGTAAAAGCTGCGTTCTTAGCTGCATTGGCAAAAGGCGAAGCGACTTCTCCACTAGTTTCTAAAGAACGTGCGGTTTACTTACTGGGCACTATGCTTGGTGGTTATAACGTTGCTCCTTTAGTTGAACTTCTAGAAGACGCAGAGCTTGGTGGTCTTGCTGCTGAAGCTTTGAAAAAAACGCTTCTTGTATTTGATGCGTTCCATGACGTAGCTGATAAAGCACGTGCAGGTAATGCAAATGCAAAAGCTGTTCTTCAATCATGGGCTGACGCTGAATGGTTCACAAACCGTGCAGACGTTCCAGAAGAAATCAAACTGACAGTTTTCAAAGTAACTGGCGAAACTAACACTGATGACTTGTCTCCAGCACAAGACGCTTGGAGCCGTCCAGACATTCCATTGCACGCAAATGCAATGCTGAAAAACGAACGTGATGGCATCAACCCAGAAGTTCCTGGTGAAGTTGGTCCATTAAACCAAATCAAAGAACTCATCGCGAAAGGCAACAAAGTTGCTTATGTAGGTGACGTTGTTGGTACAGGTTCTTCTCGTAAATCTGCAACTAACTCTGTACTTTGGTTCTTCGGTGACGAAATCGCTCACATTCCTAACAAGAAAGAAGGCGGTTACTGCTTAGGTTCTAAAATTGCTCCGATTTTCTTCAACACTATGGAAGACGCTGGTGCGTTACCAGTTGAAATCGACGTAGCAAACATGAACATGGGTGATGAAATCACTCTTAAAATCGACAAGGCTGCTGCTAAAGTAACTGCGTTCAAAGACGGCGCTCAAATCGCTGAAGCTGACCTTAAAACTCCAGTACTTCTAGACGAAGTTCGTGCGGGTGGTCGTATTAACCTGATCATTGGTCGTGGTTTGACAACTAAAGCACGTGAAGAGCTTGGTCTTGAGCCTTCAACTCTGTTCCGTACTCCAGTACAACCTGCTGACACTGGCAAAGGTTTCACTCTTGCTCAGAAGATGGTTGGTCGCGCTTGTGGTCTTCCTGAAGGTCAAGGTATCCGTCCAGGTACTTACTGTGAACCACGTATGACTACAGTTGGTTCTCAGGATACAACTGGTCCTATGACTCGTGACGAATTGAAAGACTTGGCTTGCCTAGGCTTCTCTGCTGACCTGGTAATGCAATCTTTCTGTCACACAGCTGCGTATCCAAAACCAGTTGACGTTCAAATGCAACACACGCTTCCTGATTTCATCATGAACCGTGGTGGTGTTTCTCTACGTCCAGGTGACGGTATTATCCACTCTTGGTTAAACCGTATGCTTCTTCCAGATACTGTTGGTACTGGTGGTGACTCACATACTCGTTTCCCAATCGGTATTTCATTCCCAGCAGGTTCTGGTCTTGTAGCATTCGCTGCAGCAACTGGCGTTATGCCACTAGACATGCCTGAGTCTGTTCTTGTGAAGTTCAAAGGTAAAATGCAACCTGGTATCACGCTTCGTGACCTAGTACATGCAATTCCTTACGTAGCGATCCAAGAAGGTGACCTGACTGTTGAGAAGAAAGGTAAGAAAAACATCTTCTCTGGCCGTATCCTTGAGATCGACCTGACAGAAATGGAAACTGACCTGACTGTTGAGCAAGCATTCGAACTTTCTGATGCTTCTGCTGAACGTTCTGCTGCTGGTTGTGCGATCACTCTTTCTGAAGAGAAAGTTGCTGAATACCTACGTTCTAACATCACTATGCTGAAGTGGATGATTTCACAAGGCTATGGCGATGCTCGTACTATGGCGCGCCGTGTTGAGAACATGGAAAAATGGTTGGCTAACCCATCACTTCTTAAAGCTGATGCTGACGCTGAATACACTAAAGTGTATGAAATCGACCTAGCAACAATTACTGAACCAGTTCTTTGCTGCCCGAACGACCCAGATGATGCGAAACTTCTTTCTGACGTTCAAGGCGTGAAAATTGATGAAGTATTCATCGGTTCTTGTATGACTAACATCGGTCACTTCCGTGCAGCTGGTAAACTTCTAGACAAAGTACCTGGTGGTTCTTTATCTACTCGTCTATGGTTGGCTCCTCCAACTCGTATGGACGAACACCAATTGATGGAAGAAGGTTTCTACAATACCTATGGTAAAGCGGGCGCTCGTACTGAAATGCCAGGCTGTTCATTATGTATGGGTAACCAAGCACGTGTAGCTCCAAACACTACTTGTGTGTCTACATCTACTCGTAACTTCCCGAACCGTCTAGGTCAAGGTGCTAACGTTTACCTAGCATCTGCTGAGCTTGCTTCTGTTGCTGCTGTATTAGGTAAATTACCTTCTCCAGAAGAATACCAACAGTACGCTGCTCAAATCGACAGCATGTCTGCTGACATCTACCAATACTTGAACTTCGACAAGATGGGCGAGTATACAGATGCTGCCAAAGACGTAGATACTAAGAAAATCGCTGCTGCTCAATTAGCTTAATTTGTTGAAAAATAAATTAAATTGAGTTAGAAATAAGGGCTGATTAATCAGCCCTTATTTTTTGAGTATAAAAATGCATAAACCGAATATATTTACATATGCAACAAAAGAATTATCACAAGATGCTTTTATTTTTTGGCTATTAGATCATGCAAATCCTAAATATAATAATATTAATCAGGATTTAAAAAATTGTGCTTTAAACTTAATATCAGAATTTTTTAAATTAGAAAATAAGGAAATACCAAAGAATATTGAAAAATTTAGTCTTTCAAAACAATATCAAAATATAGATATCTTATTAAAAATAAATAATTATTCTATTGTCATTGAAGATAAAACTGCAGCAAAATCTCATGGAGATCAACTAACCAGATATAGAAATATTATTTCTTCAGAGGTGGGTGAAGAAAACGTTTTAGCAATATTTTTTAAAACGCATGACCAGTCAAATTATAAAAAAGAAATAGCAGATGGATTTAAGATTTTCTCTAGAGATAGATTAATTTCTGTATTAGACAATTATACGTCTATACCAAGTGATATTTTTAATGATTTCAAAGATTATATATATTCTATAGAAAATGAAGTTAATGCATATGTTCATAAAGAAGAATGGAATCATAAAAATTGGGTAGGATTTTTTAAGTATTTGCAAAAAGAATTAAATCGTGGTGATTGGGGATATGTCCCTAATCAAAATGGTGGGTTCATGGGGTATTGGTGGGCTTTTCAAAAAAATGAGAGCTGTTGGTAATACCTTCAAATTCAAGAAGATAAACTTGTTTTGAAAATAAATGCTTTGAAACCTGAAAATTACACAAAATTTAGAAATTATTGTTATAAATATTATATAGAAAAGGCTAAGCAAGAGAACTTAAGTTTTAAAAAACCAGCACGTTTTGGTAACGGTGAAACAATGACAATTCTTACGGCTGAATACTTGACTAAAGATAAGGACTCAAAATTAATTGATATCGAAAAAACTATTCAAAATTTAAAGTCATATACAGATTTTATTGAAAAATATGCTTTAAAAGAGAATGATTTTACATCTTTATAATTTTAATTAATAAACTATGCCCAAACAATCCCGATTCCTCTGTATTGGTGGTTTCCGTAACGGAACTCAAGTCAAAAACCAAGGCGACAGTTTTATCTGTGTCGAAAATGGTAAACAGGTAACTTACCATAAAAAGGTAATCTTCCATCAAGATGCTTGGGATCATGATTACTATGTCTGTGAAACCACCATAGACCAGCAAGCATGCAACTGGGTTTATGATATTCCACCACATTAATTGTCTCTATTCAGGCTGTAAATTAAACAATTACTAGAAACAGTAACTTGCATAACATTTCTAAAATTGATTTTTCATACTTATTTCCTAAAACTGTATGAAAATAAAGCCAATAGGGAATGTTATGAATTATGAAATCGATGCCTTTGGCACCTTGGTGATTGCAGTATTTTTTCTTTTTATTGGGCGGTATCTGGTTAGTAAAATTGGCTTCTTTAGAAATTATAATTTACCTGAACCCGTGATCGGCGGTTTAGTCGCAGCGATTGCGGCTTTTATTCTCTATAAATTTTTTAATATCAGTGCCACATTTAATTCAGAGATTCAAACCATCCTGATGCTGATGTTCTTCACCTCCGTTGGTTTAAGTGCAGACTTTTTGAAGCTCAAAGAAGGCGGAAAATCACTTTTGATCTTTCTGGTCTGTGTCATTTTATTTGTAGTCGTACAAAATGCGGTTGGTATGAGTTTAGCGACAGCACTTGGACTTGATCCATTAATTGGACTGATTGTTGGCTCGATTACTTTAACGGGTGGTCATGGTACTGCCGGTGCTTGGGGTGAAGTGCTTGAAACTCAATATGGCATCCAGGGGGCAATTGTCCTTGGTATGGCGAGTGCTACCTTTGGTTTGATTATTGGTGGACTGGTAGGTGGTCCGATTGCCAAATTCCTGATTAAACGCAATCAGTTGGCAGAGACAGTAGCGCAAGAGACTAATGAACAACAACTCGATACTAGCATCAACACCGCACCCTTCGAATATCCAAAGAAAACCCGACTAATTACAGCCAGTAATGCAGTGTCGACTTTGGGGATGTTTGCACTATGTATTTTTGTTGCGAATGAAATGACAGAGATTAGTCAGGGAAGATGGTTCGAACTGCCGACCTTTGTCTGGGCCCTAGGGACAGGGGTGATTGTACGTAACTTCCTGGAGCATGTACTAAAAGTCGATATCTTCGACCGTGCCATTGATGTATTTGGCAACGCGTCATTGTCCCTGTATTTATCTATGGCTTTATTGTCACTGCAACTCTGGTTGTTGGCCGATTTGGCAGGCCCGCTCATTACCATTTTGTTTGCGCAGACAGCGGTACTGATTTTATTTACCGCAATTGTGACCTTTAGAATCATGGGAAAAAATTACGATGCCGCTGTATTGGTAGCAGGACATTGTGGTTTTGGTATGGGAGCAACACCGACTGCGATTGCCAATATTCAGGCGGTCACCAATAGTTATGGTCCATCACATAAAGCATTTTTAATCGTACCGCTGTGTGGTGCATTTTTTATTGATATTGTGAATGCTGTGGTGATTCAGAGCATCATTGCATTTTTCGGTTAAATTTTAATACAACTTTAAAATCATATAGACATGAAAAAGCCCCATGGTTAGGGGTTATTGGTTGGATAGATAAGTTGTTGTTTGTGCTCAGTATTCTTATAAATATATAGTATAAACAATAGCTTATAAGTAAATTTAGGGCATTTTTATGCCTCTTTTAATTTCTTGAATTATTTACATTTTGGACGAAAACAACAGTTTTTAGGTTAGAATATTAATTAAATTACGCCAAATTTACGCCAAGATGAAGATACCTAAAGCTAGAAAACGTGGTGATTCTTATCGCATTGAACTTATGTACAAAGGTAAGCGAATCAGTGCCACCCGGGATACTGAGAAAGAGTGTGAGCAATGGGCAATGCTAAAATTGCTTGAGCTCAAAACTGAACAAGCAAATGGCGATATCAATGAAAAGCCATACTATCCATTTTCTGCACTCATGCACAACTATTATGAAAAAGTTGGGCAGTATAAAAAGACAAGCAGATCGATCAATATTTCAATTAAGCATTTCATCAAAACATTTCCTGAAATCGCTGAAATGTCTATTCACGACATTACTCCTCCAGTACTAACTAAGTGGCGCAACGAGCGACTTAAAAAAGTGAGTACTGGTACTTTGCTCCGGGATGTGTCGCTATTCTCTGCAATTTTCACATTTGCTCAAAAAGAGTTATTCCTGATTGAAACCAACCCTTTTTTCTCAATGAGTAAACCGCCACAACCTAAACCCAGAAACAGACGCATTAGCGATGGCGAGATTGAACTAATTTTGAAAGCGCATAATTATGAACGTGGCCAGGTTCCGCAAACCACTGAGCAGCTTATAGCCTGGTCTTTCTTGTTCGCAATCGAGACATGTATGAGGCAAGGGGAGATTCTGGGAATTGAATGGACAGATATCTATGATGACTATATTCATTTACCAGAAACTAAGAATGGCGATGCAAGGGATGTGCCCCTATTAAATAGCGCAAAGGAGCTTTTGAAGCTTATTCCAAATAATGGATCGAATAGGTTGGTCGATATTGAAAGTGGGACTTTCCAAAACATGTTTGGAAACCGTGTCCGTAAATTAAAATTGCATGATTTGCATTTTCACGATACACGTCATGAAGGTATCACTCGACTGGTTAAATTGAGAAAAGTGCCGATTGAAATTTTGATGAAGATTACCGGCCACAAAACGCCTAAGATCTTGTTGAATACTTACTACAACCCAACTGCAAGTGAAATCAGCAAAATGCTAAACGGGTCTTAATTGACTCGTTTAGCTCCGCGTTTGCTTTTTGGTGCGTTAGACAATACAGCCATTGCGGTTTTAGCATCATAAAGGTGTTTGCCATCAGTACCTTGATTATGTCCTTCTAGCTTTTTGATGATGGTCGTTTTTGACAACCCATAACGCTCTACCAGCCAAGCAACTGAAACCAATTTTGGCATATCTTCAATTTTCAAAGCAGTAACACGTCCGCCAAACAGATTTTGGCCTAATAACACAGTTGGTGGAGTGTCACTTTCAACCTCAATCACATACTTCATAACTGCATTCATGAAACCTCTCCCAAACTCTTCACCACGCCATACTGATCAAACTTCGCGATATATGACGACAGCATGTGGTAATACAGATCAGCATTGCTATTAATCTCAAGAATCACACCAGTGCCATTGCTCACGCGCTGTCTTAAGGTTGCTTCCAGTTTTCGCACAAAGTCACTGTGCAAGTGATGTGACTCACTCGCAATGTTGTATAAAGATCCGGTCTGACCTGCATCCAAAACCAAATTGAAAGGCTTCTCTTTATACAGCTGATCAATGATGTAGTTCGCCACAGCAATGTTTGTTTGTTGAATTTCAGTCATTGGCTGGCTCCTGTGCTTCGATCATGGCCTTGTAACAACCGGAAGCACCATCATTACCAACGGCTTTTCCATACTTTTTAGCAGACCAATCTCTAGCACTATCAAGCATTGTTTGAGTTGGCTCTTTCGGTACAACCACAAAACCATCAGGAATGGCTTGGGCTTTGGCTTCCTTCCAGGCGGACCAACTAAAAAGAAGGGCTGTGATTAATTTTCCACACTTCTTTTCAATATCAGCAGGAACATCAGTACGTTTGATGTATGCTCCAAATTCAAAAAATGTGTACTGTGCAACATGCTCAAGACGTTTAAAGCATTCGGTCTGCTCAAATTCAGCTTTTAATTTTTCAATATCCATCACACCACCTTCAATTTATGTGTTTTATCTTTAAGTTTTGCCATCAGGATGCACGTCTCATTTGTGTCTGGCGTGGCAAGCTTTGAAAAAGATTGATTCAATCGAGCAAGTTCAGCCCTGGTGATCAGCATCAGATTATCTAACCGACAGTCCTGCTTGTTCATATTCTTAAAAACAAGGACATGGTTGTCAGGGACTGGTCCATGTTGTTGCTCCCAGATCCACCTGTGCTTCAACTCAAAAACATTCGGCTCAGCCGTTTTAATCTCAACATAACCATCAACAGTGATTCGCTCATAACCAACCGGCCTGTGGTTGAAAGGAGTATTGCCTTTCTTAAACGATGTTGAGTTGGCACTGGTAAGTCCTTTTACTCCAGCATTCCAAGTTTTATGACCAGGTGAAAAACAACCGGTTCGGCCAGTCTTTAACCCCATGCGTAAACACTTTGCTTTTATGCTGTCCACTGAAAGGCTGTAGCCAAATTTCTCATTAAATTTGCAAGTTAGCTCAGCACGTGGCGTTTCCTCATGCTGACGTAAAAACATCAGCATTTCTTCGGTGTATTTGATCGGTTTACCTTTCGCCATATCAAACACTCACATTCATATCACCAACAGAAATCTGTGGCGCTTCTTGATTCGAGTTAAGGCCTTTGTATTGAGCCACCAGTTTCACAGCTTCCAATTGAGTTTTGTGTGCATCCACAATCTGCTCACTCACTTGTGAAATGACTTGGGCGCGCTTAACTTCAGAATCTAGGCTATCCTTATCAGCCTTTGCCAAGCGATCCAGTTGATCAAACAGGTGCTTGTTCAAATCTTTTAATGTGCTCATGCTGCCACCTCGCCAAAAGGGTCATGCCCCTTAAATTCTTCAAACAACTCAGTCGCTGCTTTATTCTAGCGACCATTCGCCATAATCATTACGTTTCGCGGAAAGCCCTTACCTGTAGCAGTGTTATAAAACTGTGCACCGCCAGCGGAAATTACGCATTTATACCCAAGGTGAGTGAGCCAGATAATGAAGGCTTCACTCATGAGAGGGTGGACTCGATAGTGTTTTTTCATGCTGCCACCAATTTTTCATAAAATGATTCAATGGTTTCGCTTTCAAAAACAAAATATTCAAACTCGGAGCTATTGATCATGTGGACCATGATGCCGCGAACTTCTTTTATTGGATCGCTAAATGGCAAATCATCAGCTTCTTTTGAAAAACCAACAGTTACGAAGTTTTCAATAACGCTTTTGATTTGCTCAATATTCAAAATCTTGTTTTCAACTTTTAGGAACTTCATATTGATTCCATTTATTTAGGTGCATACTTCTTAGACCGAAGGAAATCTTTATATTCCTGTGTGCTAAAGAATCCGGTCTGTTCTAAGGCTGCGTTACGGGCCTTTCTTCTGCTTCCTGATCTGGTGCGTTCCAGATTCTCAGTCAGCCATTTAGGGGCTATGGTTTTATCTAATTTTTTGAGCATTCCGCTCGGTTCAATTTGGTAAATATCGATATTTCGAAAATAATCAGATATAAAAGTGCTTCCCTTAACCTTGAGGGCATAAAAACGGCATGGGTTGTTTCCGATTCGGTAAATTTCAAAACCCTGTTCATTGCGAATAAAGGCTGAAAAATATCGGCTATCCAACACAGGGATTGGCATTTTGATTACAGGTAGGTCCAAAGCCATGAACTTAAGAAAACCTGTATATAAATCAGAAAAATTAATCTGTGCTTTCTGATTTAACGGTGTCCAATCCTCTGATCCTTCCTCACACCAGTAAACTTCTCGACCATCACTTAAAGCAGTAAAGATCTGGTCGGGTGAATCAAGAATCATCTTTTCTCCCACAAGGTTAAAATTAAGAATTACTCCAGCAAGATTTGGTTAAGTGAAATTGCCGCACCACATCCACAGAATTGAGCGTAAGTGTTCATTTAGCACCCCCAGCAATCGCAGCATTAATCTTTTCAATCTCATAACGATCAACGTATGCATTCACAGTCTTGTCAAAATGAACCACGTTCAGAATGTCTAGGAACTCGACTGATCCATTATCAAGTTGATAATCAACATAGATGTCGTATTCACCAGCTTTAACTTTTGCGGTGCAGTACTGGTGGCAGACTGCGTTTTCCACCTGGTACGATGGGGCAGCGATGTCGATTTGCGGTTGATCTTCGATAGATTCAGCTTGAAAGCTCACAGGCTTGCTTGAATCAAATGCCATAGCACCTAAAGAAAGAGTTCCCAAAATACCCAGGAACAAAGCCCCTGTAATGTTTGGGTTGAAGCGAATAGGTTTTTTATTCATAATAATTTCACTCACAGTTTGGTGTGGGTCACGCTCCAGGTAGTTGTCGTAGGCTACGCTGGAGCTTTTTATTTCCTGTGATATTTAGTTTAAACAATTAAACTTGGGTGTCAATATAAAAGTTTGACAAATTAAACAAATTTTTAATTTTATGTTTGGATACTTAAATTCTGGACAATAAAAAACCCGCACTAGGCGGGCTATTAAACTTTTAAGATTTAGAACAGGTTAAACTTCTTAGCTGGCTTAAATGAGCCTACGTATTTACCTACGAGCATACAATCTTCATTTAATGGGATTACCTGCTCATTCCAGTTTGGATTAAGAGGCTTTAAAAAGTATCCGTTTGACTCTGAAATCAATGCCTTAAAGGTTGCTGTATCATTGCACTTCACAACAACCATCTCACCAGTCTGAATGTCTTCAAGTTGATAATCTGGATCGATACAGATTTTTTCGCCTTCCTCGAAATATGGCGCATTACTCAAACCTTTCACCTCAAGATAAAAGCTTCTTCTGCCTGCGCCTGGTACTAATGGGAGCTTCTCACATTCCGCTAAATTGCTTATCGACTCCATGTCGGTGAAATCCCCTGCCTGAACCCACGATATTACAGGAGCATAAATTACTGTAGCCAAAGGATTTAAGTCAACATTATTGTCCAATCGGTCATTTATGTTGCCTTGACCAGTCAAAATCCAAGCCGCATCAACTTTCAATTCATTAGACAATTTAACCAATCGTTCGCCACTTGGAACAGCCCCACCAGATAGCCACAAAGAAATAGTCCCTTTGCTTGCCACTTTTTTATTAATTAGATCGACCTGTTTAATTTTTAGCTCTTTCATTCGCTTGTCAATGCGATCGGCCACGGTCTCGATCATGGAAATTGAATCCTATTTGTTGATGTTTGGAATATTAAACATATTGATTGACAGAGTCTTAAACTATATTGTTTAATAGGTTAAACTTTAATTGATTTAGGTTTAATATTATGAGCGTTTATCAATTCACAGTTGATGATTTGCGCGAGCGTTATGGCTGCAAATCAGATACCGAATTAGCAGAATTGCTCGGCTGCTCCAAAGGAACGATTTCTGTCTGGAGAAGCAACGGTGTCCCAACCGGATACCAGCGATTTTTAAATGTAGAAACACATACACCCCTTAGTAGAAAAAAGTTACCCCTAACTGCTTGATCTAATTATTAAGCATTTGAATTTAAACAACCACGTTCAAAGGAACCTTAAATGAACATAACGGATGCAGCGTACAACACAGTTCATGACTACCCGGGTGGCGCTTCAGCTCTAGCCGCACGTATGGGAATCAAAAGCCCGGCTGTGCTTAACAGCAAGGTAAATCCAAATACTGAAACTCACCACTTAACACTGGCTGAGGCTTCAAAGCTTATGGCTTTAACTGGTGATTTCCGCATTTTGCATGCTCTATCTGCTGAGCATGAAAAAGTTGCAATTGATCTACCTGAAATTCCTGAATGCCGCGACATGTCACTGACTGACAAAGTGCTGTGCATTGGTATGAAGGGCGGTGATGTGATGAGCCTGTTCCGCGAAATCATGGCGGATGGCCGTATCACGAAAGGTGAAGTGCAAGACATGTCAAAGGTGATTCACCAGATGCACGTTGCTTTGGCTGAGCTGGATAAACAAATCCAAGCTTGTATTGATAACCCAGAAACAGAAAAAGCCTGAGTTACGACCTCAGGCTTTTCCGGTTGTTCACTAACTGACAGGAAAGTAAACATGAATATGATGACACAATTTAATCATAATCAAAACAGTATAACAAGCCTTGATATTTCAGAGCTTGTTCAATCCGAGCTACGAGCAGTTAATCTATCAATAGAACGACTGGCAAAGCGCGGTGTCATTCAACTTCCTCCAATGGTGAAAGTTGAAAATAAACAATCACTTAGCCCAAATAAATATACAAGCGTTTATATTTTCTCTGGCGAACAAGGCAAATTAGATTCAATCACTGTGGTCGCTCAACTTTGCCCAGAGTTTACCGCAGCACTGGTAAAGCGCTGGTATGAATTAGAAAACCAAAACGCTGTACAACTCCCCCAAACTTTTGCAGAAGCCCTTCAGCTGGCAGCCGATCAAGCGCGTCAATTAGAACTCGCAGCACCTAAAGTTCAGTACTTTGACCGTGTTGCCGACACTAAAAATCTTTTAAATGCCTCTCAGGTGGGTAAAAAGGTCGGCATGTCGGCCGTAAAACTCAATCAATACCTTGCTGATATGGGTGTATATGACCGTCGTATCGCTGGGCGCACCTTTGCCCAGTGGTTTATCGACAAAGGTTATGGTGAAGTCAAACAGACAGAACAAGGCTACCCACAATCCAAATTCACTAACAAAGGTGAACAGTGGGTAATTGAGCAGCTTGTGAGTGAGGGGGTTGTGCAATGAGCTTAGATGCAACTCGCTGGGCGTGGACTGCACCTGTAGAAAGCTGCCCTCAGCGCACTATCTTACTTTCGTTGGCTGACCGCGCAGGAGAGGATCATAAGGCATGGCCAAGCATCAAACGCCTTGAGGTTGATACCAAGTGCGACCGCAAAACCATTATGAAAGTTTTGGAGCGCCTGCAAGAAATAAACCTTATTCGCTTTACTGAAGAAACGCGTGGCAATGGGGTGAAAGTTTATCAATTGGTTGGTGTGCGTGGCCGCGAAGATGACTTAACCAGTACCAAAAAAGGAACCAGTACCAAAATTGGTACTAGTACCAAAAACGGTACTTCAACCAGTACCAAAATTGGTACTGCGACCAGTACCAAAAACGGTACACAGAATCTATCAATAGAATCTACCAATGAATCTACCAATATATATAAAGGGAAATTCAACTTTGCTAATGCTCTGGTTTCTCAAGGAGCAGATCAAAAGCTTATCTCTGAATACATGGAAGTTCGCAAAGCGAAGAAAGCTGTTAATTCAGAAACAGCATTCAAGTCTCTTATCTCTGAACAACAAAAATCTGGTCTCACTTTAAATCAGGTCCTTGAACACTGTGTTGTGAACTCATGGAAGGGATTTATGGCGGAGTGGGTGAAGAATCAAAACCAGAACCAGTCTACCCAACCTAAAGCACATCGCTTTGGTCAAGGCTTTGCTCAACCACAAATGAAGGATGTGAACTAATGAACAGTATTCAGTTATTTCAAAATGCCTTCGCTGTGGATTTTCCAGTTGAAGTGGCGGATCAGGTATTAGGTCGCATACAGCAACTTTATGGTGCTGAGTTTGACAAGAAGTTTGGTTCTATTGATCCAGTTCAATTACAGCAAACCACTTGCACTGTTTTGAATGGCCTTACACCTAAAGACATCAAACGCGGTTTGGATCGCATGCTGACCGAGAAATGGTGTCCATCGCTACCAGAATTCCGCAGCTGGTGTATTGCGGCTGACTGGTGGACTGCTGATCAGGCTTGGGCAAAAGCAATGAACTTTGAAGCAGACCCATCAAAACCGATCACAGCTCTTGCTAAATGCGCTTTAGATGAAGTTCGCCATATCTTGGATGTGGAGGGGCAAAAAGCGGCTCACAGAGCATTTAAGGACATTTACGAGGACTATCTGCAAAAAGCGAAAGATCAAGGGCGTGCTCAGGAACTTTGGAAAAAGCCGGAAGTGAAAACGATTGGGCATAACTATGCACCGAGATCTGGTGTGCCGTGTCCGCCTGAATTGGCTGCAATGGTGAAACGTGTAGGGAAAAGCGCAGGGGGTGGGGTGTGAACACAATGGCGAATCATCAGCTATTTGGATTAGCTGAAAATAGAACTGATATTTGGGCTACACCTCAAGATTTTTTCGACAAATTAAATGCTGTTTTTAACTTTGAATTAGATGTTTGTGCGCTACCTGAAAACGCAAAGTGTGAGCGGTTCTTTAGCCCGGCTGATGATGGCTTAAAACAAGAGTGGACTGGTACTTGTTGGATGAATCCTCCGTATGGTCGGGAGATTGTTGATTGGGTGGCTAAGGCGGCCTATACAGCAAAACAAGGGCATACAGTGGTTGCTTTAGTTCCGGTTCGCACTGATGCAAGGTGGTTTCAAGACTATTGCCTGGGGCGAGAAATCCATTTCATTAGGGGTCGTCTGAAGTTTGGTGGCTCAAAATCAAATGCGCCATTTGGCTGCTGTGTGGTGGTGTTTAGGCCAACTCTTAATGATGTTGAGTGGGGTGTGGCGTGAAAGACCAAAACGACAATAAAACCGTGGATTGGGTTGAAATTCTGGCAAAGCGCCAAGCCTACAACTATGGAATCAGAACACCAGAGACTCGTGAAGCATGCCGAATCTATATGGCTGATTTGAGAAAGCGCAAGAAGGAAGCACAAGCAGCGGGAGAGCAGGGATGAGCAGAAATAAAAAAATACGCGCTTGGCTTGAGATGGGAGTAGGTCGGACCAGTGCTCTAGCCAAAGTTTTAAATTGTTCACGGCAGTTTGTTAGCAAAGTTTCATTGATGGACAAGGGAATCTCGGAAAGCCAGTGGAATGCAATCAGTTATGGCATATCGATTATTGAGCTGGACGAGAAAAGCAATCAGAAAAAGATTGAGCAAATCATCATTAAAGCGGCTCACTTAAGCCATAGCAAGGATCGTGAAATTAAACAGTTTGCTCAGATTGAATTAGATAAATGGGTTGAAGCACTAGGGAGAACGGCATGACAGGATTCACAGAATTAAGAGACCAGATCAACCGAACGACCGATTTACAGGAAAAAGAATTGCTTCAGCAGCAGTTTGAAATGATGCATCAAGTGGCAGATGAAGAAAGTAAGCAGTTTGAGGATTTGATTCGGGGTGATTGGAGTGATTGGGATGAGTGAGCAGGGTCAAAAGTTTGACAAAAATAAGCCGCGTATGTCGCTGCTTCCAAAAGGCGCTCTAAATGCCGTAATTCGCGTTCTAGAGTTTGGAGCTAATAAGTATCAGGTAGACAACTGGAAGCATGTGCCTGACGCTAAGGTGCGATATTACGATGCAATGCAACGCCACATAGACGCTTGGTGGCAGGGTGAGCAGAAAGACCCTGAAACAGGAGAGCATCATTTGGCTCATGCAATTTGCTGCGGGATGTTCCTGTGGTGGTTTGATGAAGAAGCCCTGCGAGGTGCCAATGACTGACCTGATTATCGGCATTGATCCAGACTTGGAAAAATCAGGAGTGGCTGTCTTAGGGCAGTCACTGGAACTTAAAAATTTAACCTTTGCTCAGACTGTGGAGTTATTTCGCACTCATCAGGATGAAATCAAAAAGGTAGTCATTGAGGCAGGTTGGCTGAACAAGAAATCCAATTTCCGTTTTGGCCACTCTAAGACCACAGGAGAGAAGATTGCTAAGAATGTAGGAGAGAACCACGCAACAGGCAAATTGCTCGCAGAAATGGCAAAAGAATGTGGTTTAGCGGTGGTATTGGTAAAGCCGACACGCACAAAGTTGAAGGCAGAAGATTTTAATCGAATTACAGGTTGGCAAGGCAGAACGAATCAAGAGCAGCGGGATGCTGCGATGTTGCTAATTTCAGAAATTAAGCGAGGGTGAGATGGCTTTAGTAAAAATTTGGGATAAAGAAATTAAAGGGAAATTGTGGGCTGTTGGGGATATTCATGGCTGCTACAACCTGCTTATGACTCGACTTAAAGAAATTGGCTTCGACTTTAAAAATGATTTGTTGGTTGCGGTTGGTGATCTGGTGGATCGAGGTACTCAAAATATCGAGTGTATCGAATTGCTGTCTAAGCCATGGTTTACGTCAGTGCGTGGCAATCATGAGGATTTATGCATTGGTGGGCTGCATAACGAATCCTATAAGCGCTGTCATGTGGCGAATGGTGGTGAGTGGTTTTATATGCTGGATGGGCAGGCGATGTACAACATTGCGAAAACCTTCGCTGAATTGCCAGTGGTTTTAGAAATCAGTCATAACGGTAAAAAGTTCGGTTTTGTTCATGGGCATATTGAGCAGAACAATTGGGATGAATTCAAAGAGACTTTCACTCAAGAGCCAACAGCATTCCGCGATCCATCTGAGTTGGCCATGTGGGGTCGTGATCGACTGGACGAAGATAAAAAGCAATACACCCATGTGTCCGGCATTGATGCGGTAATCATGGGGCATACGGTTACCCAGAAGCCATGTAAGCGCGATAACTGCTACTGGATTGATACTGGTGCAGTGCATTGGGGAACAATGACAATTTTAGATTTAAGCAAGATTTAAGAGGGAATAGGGATGAATGCGATGGTTAAGGCGGAAATTATGAACTGGGATCGTTTTAGTATTGAAGATTGGCTTAAGCAGTATGGGGCATACATCCAGATTTCACGTATGAAGTCAGGGCATCAGCCGGACTCACTTGGGGTAAATCAGATTTACTGGCTGATTCTTGAAAATAACAAAGGGGTGGCACCACGTAAGGATCAGGTCATTTGCCAGATTAATGATTTTGAGGCTGAACAAGTGCGGAAGTTGATTGTGGATTTTAATAAGTCGACGGTAGTTTGTGCTTCAGCGAAAGTGGCTGTGCAGTTGTTTATTGAGAAGAATGTGAGGGGGATGTCGCTCGATCAAATGGTGCGTGAATTTACTTTGGGCAGAACCTCAATCAAGAGCATGATCTACTGCGGCAAGTTTTATTTATGCGGCCATGATAAACGCTTGAAAATAGATTGAATGGTTATTGACCGTGCGCACGGGATATGGCATATTTCTGTTATAGTGATCGAAGTGTACGTTAAAGCACTAGATTGATTTAAAAGCTCGCCAAATGGTGGGCTTTTTTGTTGCCTAAAATAAAGCGCCATTAGCTCAACTGGTAGAGCATCGGTCTCCAAAATCGATGGTGTGGGTTCAAGTCCTACATGGCGTGCCAGATTTCAAAAGAAAGCAAACCTGTCATAGATAGCGCATTACCGGAAATATTGCGCCGAGGCATCCGGTGGTTTGCTTTACTTATGAGATCAAAAGGAGATCCACATGCTCCAATTCCTAAAACGCCTATTCTGCTTTCATCACTACGATTATCACTCTGATATTTTCGTTCAGGTTGAATGCCGTAAGTGTGGCAAATGGCTGGATGAATAAACCCTTGTCACTTCGGTGACTCTAGCCGGACGTATTACGGCAATCAAAGCCCCTTGCATTCTAGATGTTGAGGGGTTTTTTCTTATTGGTGGTGAATGTGAATCGAAAACAAAAGAAAGCAAAACGATTAAAAGCAACTCAACACACTAAGACTCAAGCTCGGTACAAACCAGTTCAGCCAGTCGTATTTAATCGTCAGTCTGCTGAAGCATGTTTAGCTCAAGATGATGTGTTTGGCAGAGCGGTACATGAAGTGGCTAAAAAGAAGCTTAGAACCAAGTTGATTATCGCTGGTCTGGTATTTTGGGTGTTGATGGCACTTGCAATAATTTGGTGAAGCCTATGGACATAGTATCTGCACAAAGGGAATTAAAAGAGCATTGCGACCAGATTGATATTTTACTCAGCCTGTCACGCAGCATGATGACCGCCAAAGAGATGGTGAATGTTGATGAAAAGCTTAAACGCCACCGAGAGCGAGCAAGAAACATCAGAATCAATCTCTATGAAGCGCAACCCCAAAAGACTCGCGGCAATCAGAAAGTTGCCATGCATTCGGTGCGGTAATCCACATAGTCAGGCTGCTCATTCAAATTCAAGCCGTGACGGTAAAGGTCGCGGAATCAAGGCTGATGATAGTAAGACCATCCCCCTTTGTTTTAAATGCCATGCTGCATTCGACCGTTTTGAATTGGGTAATCGGGCCGAGAGCGAAGCCATGTTTGATCAGTGGCTGGCGAGAGTGAATCGGATGTTGGTAGTGGAAGATAAAGAGGTGTTTTGATGATTACATGGGTAACAGTTTGGGTTTTGACTATTGGGTATTGGGAGGAAGGGCACTACAAAGGCGGCCCATCAGCATATCAACTACATTACGCCACCAAAGATATCTGCGAGAAGCAAAAGAAAAATCACATCAAAGGCTCTGCATATAACGGCTTCGCGCGTTGTGACTTTCAGCAAGTACCATTAATCAAATAAACATTGGAGATAGGAAATGCAAAAAGCCGTGTTTCCTATCCAGAGTCATGCAGACATCACCAAAGCCATCAACTACATGCATACCAATTACACTCAAGCGATTAATGAGGGTAAGCCGTTAAGGGTGGTGATTGATCGGAAACAGGATGATAGATCCACTGCGCAGAATAGATTGTATTGGATGTGGCTTGGCCAGATAGAGAAAAAGACTGGTCAGGATAAAGACTCACTGCATTATGAGTTTAAGAAGAAGTTCCTGATTTATATCTATCGTCGTGATGATCAAGAGTTTGCTGAGACCTGTAATGCGATTGCAATGCTTAAGCAGAATGAGTGTGAAGAATACCGGGTGATTGCAGAGCAAGTGATAAGACTTTGCAGCACAACCAAGTTAAGCATTAAGCAAATGACCGAGTATTTGAATTATGTGCATGACTTTGCTGTGACTCATTTGCATGTGCATTTGACTGTGCCGGATGATTTGAAGTGGTGTTATCAGGAGTAGGTCAATGACATGCCAAGGCTGTGAAGCACGACGTAAATGGATGAAAGAACAATATGAACGATCAAAAGAAAGAATGCGGTTGTGCATCGAACGACTTACTTCTAAAGCTAATCGAGCAGAACAACCAGTTGATTCAGCAAAACAACCAACTCATCCAGATTAACAATGAACAGAATGCTCAGATCAATGAGTTATTGATTCAGTTGGAAGGTGGTGAGGAGGAAGAGCCTAAGAAGTCACAGTATTTGGATTGATGGTCATGAAGCTACCGAGACTGCAAAGCAAACTACAGGCGATGACACCGAAGGCACCGAGACCACCTAAGAACAATTGGGGTCAAGGTCGTGGTGGTAGACCGTGGCGCAGACTCAAGCAGAAGATTCATACACGTGATGAGTGGACCTGCTGCTCATGTGGTCGTGTAACCATGGAGCTTGAGTTGGACCATATCGTTAATGTGGCTCAAGGTGGTACGGATGATGAATCAAACCTTCAGTCGTTGTGTGTGTCGTGTCATAAGAAGAAGACACAGATGGAGAGTCGAGTATGACTAAGCAATCAATAGCGGCTGCAATTGTTTTTGGTGTTTTAACTATTCAAACAATCTTGCTTAAGCTCTCATTTGAAACCAATCCTGACTCATTTCCTATAGTGCTTATAGGTTTCCTATTTGCGGATATATTTTCTGCTGCGACTTATGGAATCTTTGTGGACTAACACGGGGGGAGTCAAAAAGTTTGAAATCCCGAGTCAGCGGACACCGCCGCCCATCCCACGTATAAAAAAATTTCCCATTTCACAAATATGTTAAAGGAGGGCACATGGCTTTAACAGCAAAAAAGAAGGCATTTGCCCAATCTAAACATGATGGTGCAGATAACAAGCAAGCCGCTATTTTCGCGGGGTACAGCCCTGAATCAGCTTCACAAGCTGGATCGAGATTAGCCAAAGACCCTGATGTGATTGCACACATTGAAAGGCTTAAGATTAACACCGAAGTTAAAGCTGATGCCAAACCAGAACAGCGACCAATTATCACAAAAAAAGACATTGAAACTGCTGGTAGTCGTGCTGACCCGCTCAAATTTTTAGAAGAGATTTGGACTGATCCGGTTGAAGATATGAAATTGCGAATGGATGCAGCAAAAGCAGCCCTTCCATATTTCCACGGAAAAGTCGCTGAAAAAGGCAAGAAAGAAACCAAAGCCGATGAAGCCAAAAAGGCCACTCAAGGCGGAAAGTTTGGAACACTTGGTTCGCAGCTAAGGAGTTAATCATGGGTTGGTTATCATTTAAAAGGCAAGAAAATGGGAAGTACCTTTTTAAAGAAGGCGATCTCTCCATTGAATATGATGAAAGTGGCTTGCTTAAGGTTTATCAAAAGGACAAGGTAGTTCATGCCAAGCAATTTCCCTCTGCAACAAAAGCTATGATGGGTGTAGAGCCAATCTACAACAAATACAAGGCTTAAAATTTATGTCAGCGATGCTCCCAGAATGGACAACCTCCTGCCCAGACTGGGAGGAACGTATTGTCGCTAAAAAGTCACTCATGCCATGTGAGCCACTTTTCCCAGAAGTGGCCGATGTAGCTGAGCGGATTTTTAAAGAATTAATCCTGGTCGATGTGATGGGTAGCCCAAAAATGGGTGAGGTCACACTTGATTGGGTGATTGAATTTGTCCGGGCAATCTTTGGTGCCTACGATCCAGAACAGAAGAAGCGTTTAATTCGCGAATTCTTCTTGCTGATCTCCAAGAAAAACACCAAGTCCACGATTGCAGCTGGAATCATGATGGTGGCCTTGATCTTAAATGATCGTATGTCGGCTGAGCTTATTCTGTTAGCGCCCACGAAAGAGGTCGCAGATAATAGTTTTAATCCAATTCGAGACTTCATTCGAGCCGATCCTGAGCTTCAGGAAATGTTCAATGTGTCTGAGCACACCAAAACAGTCACTCACTTGGGCACCAATGCGACCTTAAAAGTGATTGCTGCGGAAAGTAATGCTGCTGCCGGTAAAAAGGCTTCAATTATCCTGATTGATGAGGTTTGGTTGTTTGGGAAGCGCTCAAACGCCGAATCGATGTTTCGTGAAGCAAAAGGTGGTCTGGCATCACGGCCCGAAGGTTGTGTGATTTATCTGTCTACCATGTCAGACGAAACGCCATGCGGTGTATTTAAGCAGCTGCTGGACTATGCGCGTGATATTCGGGATGGTGTAAAGGTCAATCCTCAGTTCTTGCCGCTGATTTACGAGTTTCCTGAGTGGATGCTTGAGGCAGGTGAGCACTTAAAACCTGAAAACTTCTATGTCACCAATCCAAACCTGGGCGCATCAGTTGATCTTGATTACCTGATTAACGAATTTGAGAAGGTTAAAGACGCTGGCGAAGAATCGCTGCGTGACTTCCTTGCAAAACACTTAAACGTACCAATTGGTCTAAACCTCCGAGCCAACCGGTGGGCTGGTGCTGAATATTGGTTACAGCAATCTAAAAAATTCACCTTAGATAAGTTGATTGAGCAATCAGACGTTATTACCTGCGGTATCGATGGTGGTGGTCTGGATGACTTGCTGGGTTTTGCTGTACTTGGTCGTCATAACAAAAGCCGTAAATGGTGGCTCTGGAATCATGCTTGGTGCAATAAAACTGCAGTCGAAAGGCGCAAAGAGAACGCGCCAAAGTACGCTGATTATGAGAAGGAAAAAAGCCTAACCATTGTCGAGCGCATTGGTGATGACATTGACCAGCTGGCAGCCATTGCAAAGAAATGCTTCGACTCTGGCAAGCTCGACAAAATTGGACTGGATCCACTGGGTCTAGGTGGTCTCTTAGATGGCTTGCTCGATGCTGGCATTCCTGAAGATAAGCTTATTGCGGTCCAGCAGGGCTTTAAGTTGATGGGCTATATCCTTACCACTGAGCGCAAATTAGCAGAAGGCAATCTTTACCATGCAGGCCAAGGCTTAATGACCTGGTGTGTTGGTAATGCACGCGCGGTCGTGAAGGGTAATGGCATGATGATCAGTAAGCAGGAATCGGGTGTCGGGAAGATTGACCCATTGATTGCCACGTTTAACGCGGTGGCCTTGATGAGTATGAATCCAGAACAGGCCGAAAAAGAATACAACGTCTTCTTTATCTAACCAAATCTTTTAACCAAAGCTCGCATTAAGCGGGCTTTTTTATTGGGGAATCCAATGAAAAAAGCTTACAGCTTGCTACAGGTCAAGTCGTTTGATGCTGAGCAACGAATTATTAAGGGAATTGCTTCAACTCCAAGCCCGGATCGAGCCGACGATATTGTGGATCCACAAGGTGCCAAGTTTGCTTTACCTATTCCTTTCCTTTGGCAGCACATGCATTCACAGCCAATTGGTGAGGTCACTGAAGCAGTAGTGACAGACAAAGGCATTGAGGTGACTGTTCAGATCGCCAAGATCGAAGAAGAAGGCAAGTTGAAAGACCGCATTGATGAGGCTTGGCAGTCCATTAAGTCAGGGCTGGTTAAAGGTCTATCTATTGGCTTTCGCGGTCTCACAGTTGAAGACATCCCGCGTTCATGGGGTCTGCATTTTAAAGAGTGGGAGTGGTTTGAATTATCAGCTGTAACCATCCCAGCAAATGCAGAAGCATCCATCACAGAAGTTAAATCGATTTCTAAATCTTTCGAGCAGCAAGAAAAAACCGCGATTGGTGACGAGCCGCAAAAACCGAAAGTAGAAAAAACCCCTGCTGGCGATTCGGCAGAACAAAAACACGTAGTAGTCAAATTGAATTGCCCAACAAAGGGTGGAGTGAAATTATGAATAAATATTTAAAACAATTGCTTGATGCTCTTGCTGCAAAGAATGCTGAAAAGCAAGGCATCGTAACCAAAGCACTTGATGGTGGTCAAACGCCAAACGAAGATGAAGAAAAGCAGATTGATGCAATTGATGCTGAAATCGCTACTATTCAGAAAAACATTGACCGCGTTAAAGACATGATCAAACAGGCAGAAGATGCTGCAAAAAATGCAACTCCTGCTGCTGGCCAAACCGCTGCACAAGCAAAAGCCTCAGCTGAAGGCAATCCGAACCCTGAAGGCAACGATTCTAAAATTGAAATCGTGCCTTTAGCTAAAGGTATTGGCTTTGCTCAATATGCCCGAGCGAAACTTGCAGCCGCACTTGAGGCCAAAAAAGGCCACTACATCACACCAGTAGACATGGCAAAACAGCTTGGCTTTGGTGATGAAGTTCAGGACTTAGTGACAAAAGCCACACTAGGTACCACAACTGACGTTGGTTTTGCATCTGCATTAGTGCAAGAAAACCGCTTGGTTGGTGAGTTTGTTGAAATGCTTCGCGCAGCAACCGTATTTGAACAATTGAATGGGTTTCGTGCGGTACCGTTTAACTCAAAAATCCCAAGCCAATTAACAGGCGGCACTGCTGCTTGGGTGGGTGAAGGTGCAGCCAAGCCATTAACTAACCCGACCTATGGCGAAGTGGAAATTAAAGAGCACAAGCTTGCAGCAATTACTGTTTATACGCAGGAATTAATGCGACGTTCTGATCCAGCGGTAGACGTTTTAGTACGTGATGATCTTATCGAAGCATCAAAAACGCTTATTGATAACACTTTCCTTGACGCGGTGGCTGCATCAACTACGCGCCCAGCAGGTGTTTTAAATGGGGTAACAGCCACTCCAAATACAGGCACAACTGCAGCAGCGTACGAAGCCGATCTACTCGCTCTGATCAATACGTTTGTTGCAGCAAATCTATCGCTTGATGGTGCGTATTTCTTAATGTCTGAAACACGTGCTGCACAAATCAGTTTGTTGCGTGATGCTTTAGGCAATAGTTATTTCGCAGGCATGGCACTTCGCGGCACCCGTACATTAATGGGTATCCCAGTCATCACATCGCAGGCAGTAGGCGACAAGATTATTCTTGTTAAAACCTCTGAAATCCTGCTTGCTCAGGATGGTGGTGTGGATGTGTCTTACTCCGACCAAGCAACTCTGGTTGATGGCGGTACGACTCATCACTTATGGCAAGAAAACAAATTTGCGGTACGTGTTGAGAAGTTCATCACCTGGGCGAAACGTCGTCCAATCGCAGCGGCATTCCTTGATTACACACCGTAATCTAAATTGAATGCACCAAAACAGCTCCTTAACCGGGGCTGTTTTTATATCTAAGCATCACAATTGTTTAGCTATAGGAACAGTCTATGAAAATTAAATATTTAAAAACGACCCACGATTCCAATGTTGGGGATGTGAAAGAGATTCCTGATTTTCAGGCAAATGTATTGCTCAAAATTGGTGTTGCAGAGGTCTATACAGAACCGAAAAAAGCAGCACCAAAAGCAAAGAAAGAAGATAAAACCAAAGAATAGGATGTAAAGAATGGGCTTTTTCGGAAATTTATTTGGTAAAAAGAAATCCCTCCAAGGAGTCCATTCAAACCAAGGGTGGACTTCTTTATTTGTACACGAGCCTTATTCTGGTGCTTGGCAAAAGAACGATGAGCTGACCCGGGAAGATCTTGCAGCACATCCAGCAGTTTTCTCGTGTATTTCTTTAATCTCCCAAGATATTGGGAAAATGGGAATTTTGCTTAAAAAGCAGAAAGGCGAAATTTTAGTTAATGCCCCCATTCCTAAGGATCTGGTGGTTCTTAAACGGCCAAACCATTACCAGAACTGGCAGCAGTTTTTAGAGTTCTGGATGATCTGCCGAAAGCTCCGTGGTAATGCATACGGATTTAAGGTGCGTGATGTATTTGGGCAGGTAGTTAAAATTGTTATTTTAAATCCAGATCAAACAAAACCACTGATTAGTGATGATGGGCAAGTCTTTTACCAGCTCGGCGTAGATCGACTGAATGGGACAGAATCCGTTGTTGTTCCGGCTTCTGAAATCATTCATGATCGTGAAAACTGCCTTTACCATCCATTGGTTGGCATTCCTGCCATCACTGCGTATGGAATTTCAGCAGGACTTGGCTTAAACATTCTGAAAAATTCTAAAACCTCTTTTGGGAACATGAGCCGACCAAGCGGTATTCTGGTTGCACCTGGTGCGATTTCAGAAGATAAAGCACGTGCCATCGGTGCAGCATGGAATGCGAACTATACAGGCCAAAACATCGGTAAAACTGCGGTGCTCGGTGATGATTTGAAATATCAGCCAATCAGCATGACGGCTTCAGATACTCAAACGATTGAGCAGCTAAAAATGTCGAATGAAATTATTTGCTCAGTGTTACATGTGCCAGCGTTTAAGGTGGGTTATGGAACAATTCCGGCAGGGCAGAAGGTTGGTGATTTGAATGAAATCTATTTTTCTGACTGCCTGCAAAGTCCGGTAGAAGCTATTGAAAACCTGCTTGATGATGCATTTGATTTAAAAGCACGTGGCCTTGAAATATTCCTTGATGTCGATTCTCTACTCCGCATGGATAAAGAAACAAAAATGGGTATTCAGGAACGTGGTGTGAAAGCTTCAATCTTTACACCTAATGAGGCGCGTCAGCAGTTCAATTTAGAGCCTTTGGTTGGTGGTGACACGGTTTACATGCAGCAGCAGAACTATTCTCTTGAAGCGCTGTCAAAACGTGACCAATTGGATGATCCTTTTGGTAAATCCGCACCTAATACACCTCAAAATACCGAAAATTCAGACCAAAAAAGCCAATATCAAGGCATTTTTAAGGCTGAAAACCAGTATAAATCAGGCCAGTTTGTGACGCATAAAGGCTCATTGTGGCACTGTGAAAAGGATCATTCAGGCGAATTTAGCCATGAAAACTTCAAATTGGCGCAAAAGAAATGGGGTGAAGAATGAGTATCGTAAGTATTGAGACTCTAAAAGAGCATTTGCGCTATGACGATGATTCAAATGACACGATGCTTCAGGGTTATTTGGATGCAGCGGATTCGGTGGTGTTGAATTACATCACTGATGAGTTTGAATCTGATTACCCTAAAGCGATTCATCAGGCAATTTTGTTACTGTGTGGATATTGGGACCAGTACCGCAATGCTGAGCAGGAAATGCCGGTAAATGGCAACTTTATGCCGATGCCGGTACAAAGCCTGCTTTATCCATATCGTAAGCCTACAGCGATTTGAGGTGATCTATGGCCCAACGTGCCGGCGAACTATGCCACCGTGTAACGATTCAGCATAAAACCACGGTTTATGATGAATACAATTATGAAACCGAAGCTTGGACTGAATATAAGAAGCTCTGGTCTAAATTAGAATTCCTTTCTGTGAAAGATAGCTTAAATGCCAAGGCTGCCGGATCACAAACCACAGCCCGGCTAAAACTGCGTAAACGTAGTGATATTGACACTGGTATGCGCGTTTTGTTTGATGGCCAGACCTTTCAGATCGTTTCACCACCTAAACCAGACAACGAGAATGGTCGCATTTACATGACATTGGAGTTGTCATTAGTGGGGTAAGTCATGACGGTAGAAGTGAAGATTGAAGGCTTGGAGTCAGTTCAAGAGAAACTTAAAAGACTTGGCAATCCTCGCTTAATCAAAAATGCTGCTCGACGTTCAGCTCGTAAAGCTATGGCGATTGTCCGTGATGCAGCTCGAAATAATGCAAAAGCTCTGGATGATCCAGAAACCGCAGAAAAGATTTGGAAAAATATTGCAATTGCTGCCGGTAAAACCCGAAACCCAAATGAAGTGGTGATGCGTGTCGGTGTGCGGGGTGGTGCGTCATTTTCCAACCCCAATCCACCCGATACAATCGGTGGGGACACCAGACATTGGAGGTTTATTGAATTCCCTAGTGTTAATAATCCAGGAACCTCTTTTATGCGTCGAGCATTGCAAAATAACATCCAGCCTGTGACTGATAGTTTTGCTGGAAATTTCAGAAAAGAGATTGATAAGGAACTCGCCAAGTTATGAATATTTTACCCGTAGTTCCGACACTGAAAGCTAGTCCTGAAGTTACAACATTGCTTGGCACCAGCCCTTTAAAAGTCTGGGAAGATATTGCACCAAGTGGTACAGCATATCCTTATGCAGTCTGGTCGGTAGTCACAGCAAATCCTGAAAACCATCTAGATTGTCCGGCTAACCTTGATCATGTGTCATTCCAGATTGTGGTTTACGACACTCAGCAGAAAAGAGCATCCGATATCCGTGCTGCAATCAGAAAGGCTTTAGAGCCGCATTGCTATGTCACCAATATTCACCCGAACCATTTTGAGCGTATTGCTGACACCAATATTTTTGGTCGCGGCTTTGATGCGAATTGGTTTTTGGATAGATCATGAAAGATAAAATTATAGCAACGGTTGTTATTCTTCTGATTGCAGCTTTTGCCTGTCTTATGGTGTATGCCATCTGGCAAGAATCAACAAGCCCAAAAATGGAACTAAATAAGTCTGAATGGGAATGCGTAAAGACTGAAACGCGCATAACCAACGTCATTATTGGTGGCAAATTAATGCCACAATCAAATCAAGAATGCGTCGAATATAAACGCAACTAAATTCCAAATTTCCACATAGCACCCAACCGGGTGCTTTTTTTATGCCTAAAATTGAGGAGTAGCTACTCATGGCACGTATTAAATCAAATGGGACACAGATTTTTGCTGTTGTCAATGATGCGGTGGTTCGTTTCACTTGCCCAAAAGCATTTTCATTCGGTGAGGATTCGTTCTCAAAGATTGATTCAACCTGCTTAGACTCAGAGACCAAAGACTATGAGCGTGGTCTGCGTGATCCAGGCGAAGGTTCACTTCAAATTGATCTTGATGATGAAAACACAAGCCATTTAAAACTAATTGAGCTTGCCGATTCAGGTGAAAAAGTGAAGTGGTATGTAGGTTCAAGCCATTCTAAGACTGCACCAACCTATGAAGCGATTGCAGGTATTGACTTGCCCGAAGATCGTATTTGGTGGTCGTTTGAGGGTTATATCAACCCAGCCGCACCAACAATTGAACAAGATGCATTAGTTGGCTATACGTTCACCCTTGTTCGTACTTCACCAGTTGTTACAACTCCACGAGTGGTGACTCCATAATGAAGAAAGTAGACATTTTAAGCTTTTCAACAGGAAGCACTGTGCAACTTGTTGAGAAGCAGATCGAATTCACAATTGATGGTGAGGATTTTTCATCTGAGGTGCTTGTTAAGCGCCTTAGTTATGATGAATCTGTGGGCATCACCCGCGGCAAAAACCTAGACAAGCTACTCATGGCTGACTTGGTGAAGATGCGCATCCTTGCCACGATCTACAACAAAGACACGCAGCAGCCGCTATTTGCTAGTCTTGATGAAGTCGGCAAATCAGCACCGCAAATTATGGATGCATTGCATCGTGCTAGTGATGATGTAAACGACTTTGTGGGAAAGCAGCAGATGAAACATTTGAAGAAAATGAGTTCTGGTGCGAACTCGTCATCAATGGAATCGGCGGACGCACAATAGAAGAAGCTAAGAGAAACATTAGTGTTTCTGAATTGGCTAAATGGCGAGTCTATCGAAAAAAACGAGGCTCGCTTTTTATTGGTCGTCGTGTAGAGCAAGCCATTGGAAATCTAATGGCTACATACCTAATCTCTAAGGGCGCTAAAGATGTAAAAGCACAGTCATTTATGCCGCATGAGGAGCAACCACAGGAAATGTCGCTTGAGGAATATATGCTTCAAACATACGGTGGTGAGTAAGGAATCGACTTAGGTCGGTTTCTTTTTTAACAAATAGTTAGTATCTTGTTCTAAATTATAAATTTGGGGCAGGGTATGTGGGAAATAATTATAATTGGACTATTATTCTGTTGTTTTATCGCATGGTTAGTTTTCAGTGGGAATAACCTTAAAAATATTTCAGCTACTGAATTAAAGGGCAGCGCCAATACAAGTGGTCAGCAAGAATCGGTACCAATACCTAAAACCACAAACAAAATACCAACAATACCTACTTTGGAGCAAAATATTCAAAATAGAAAGGAGCGGCCAATTCAAAATAAGGCTACACGCTCTAAGGTTTTCTTCGCTTGGGGGCGTATGTATGATTTTGATGTGGTTGGCGAAAGTAACTACCAAAATAATTTAAGCACTCTTTGTGGGTCAAAAAATGAAAAAAGCAAATTTATGGAAGAGGTTGCATGTTTACAAAGAGAGCCAAACAATCGCCATGACCCTAACGCTGTTGTGGTAAGAATAAAAGGAATGGTCGTAGCGTATTTATCAAGGTCGGATGCTAAGAAATTTACAAATGCTTTAAAAAATAATGGAATAGAAGAAGATAGCTTTATTTTTATTAGAGCTGCAATTGTCGGCGGCTGGAAAAGAGGGGGCAGCATTGGGAATTTTGGTGTTAAACTGGATATGCCAGAATATTCCAAATTAAAATACTGCCTATCCGAAATTTCACTTGATGATGCGGATGAAAAGCTAAAAGAAATCCCATTAACAAGCCAACAAAAGCAAGAGCTAAAACAACTCAACATAAAGCAAGATAGTAATGTGACTTATTTCAGTTTTAATGAATATTTAAGCCATAAGATTAATGAGATCAAAAAAAACGATCCAGAACTTTATGCAGCGTGGGTTTCTTATTCCGAAGAAGTGAATTTAAAAAATGAAATTTACGAATTTTGGAGTGATAGGGATGAGTTGGAGGCTTTTGATATTAAAAAGCCTAGCAAAACTGAATTGAATAAAGCTATTACAGAATTGCTAGAGACAGGCAAGTCTTTGGATGAAATTATTGACGACCCTGACTTATTGTTTGAGTTGTTAGTAGAAAATAACCCTGATCTAGAGAAATAGTTTCAATGAAAAAATTATTAATCTTAACCATGCTGATTGCTGGATTTGCACATGCTGATGATTCTGAGCAGCGAATTTCTGAATTAACAAAAGTATTAGAAAGTGGCAGCTATTCACAAGACGATACTATCAGACCAAAGAGAAAAAACCTTCCACAACTTAACGCAGAAGTAGAGTACGGTTGGATGGTTTCTTGTAAAAAAGACATATTTGATGGCAAAAAGATATGTTATGCGCATCAATATGGTAATGAATTAATGGTTAGCATTATCAATGGTAAGTTGGGGGTTTTTGTCGGAAGAAACCATTTCCCTAGAACCAAGAGCGCAATTAAAATAGATGGCAACCAGACAATATATGGCTATGAGGGTGTGAGCCAAACACCACAAAAAGTTGTAGAGCAGATGAAAAAAGGAAAGATCGCACACACTAGATACCAAGAATGGCCTTACGAGTACAACAAAGACGGTGAGGTTGATTTGTCAGGTTTTGCTGAAAAGTACGATGAAATGGTGAAACAGTATCAAGCACTGTAACAACTAATAAACACACAACACCCCGCATTTTGCGGGGTTTTTTATTGCCCAGAGGTTTATATGAGCACCAAACTTGGAACATTAACTTTAGATTTAATCGCCAAGATTGGCAACTTTACTGAGCCTATGAAAAAGGCAGGTGATACTGCACAACGCGAAACTAAGCGAATTGAATCGAGCGTATCATCTGCCTCAAAAGCCATTGCGGGGTTGGGTGCTGCTGCATTGGCTGGCTTGACGGTTGGCTCTGTAATCAATATGGCAGATGAATACACGCAGATGGCTGCGCGTATCCGAAACGCCACTGCTGATACCGCCGAATATGACATGGTTCAGAAGCGTTTACTTGAAACAGCTAACGGCACATATCGCTCCCTTAGCGAAGCGCAAGAAGTGTATTTGTCGCTTGCGGGCGGCATGAAGTCACTGGGCAAAACTACAGAACAAACGCTGAATGTTGCTGATTCGCTATCTTATGCGTTTGTTGCAAATGCTGCACGTACAGACCAAGCACAAAGCGCGATGGATGCCCTGAATAAATCCATGGCGAAAGGCAAGATTGATGCAGACGCATGGATTAGTATTGTTTCAGCAGCTGACAATGTTATTGCTGATATGGCGAAGGTGACAGGAAAAACCGAAGCTGAAATTCGACAATTAGGTGCTACAGGGAAAATTGCATTAAGCGATCTATTAACAACGCTTGAAGTGACTAAAGATGCAAACCAAGCATTAGCAGATAACATGGAAAACAGCCTTGCCGATGGTTTGCAAAAGGTGCGCAATTCATTTAGTGCATTTGTTGGCGAGATTAACGTCACTTATGGTGTGACAAGCAAAATGGCTGGCGCACTAAGCATCTTGGCTGACAATTTGAATGTTGTTGCAACAGCGGGGGCGGTTGTTGCAGTAGCTATGGGTTCGCGCATGGTTGTTGAGTTTGGTAAAACCAACGCAGCAATGCTTGCAAATACCATAGCAACCAGAAACAAGGTTTTGGCAGATTATGAGCGCGCCAAAGCAGACTTAGCTGCAACTGCTGCAATGGTTCAATCCATGGGACCAATGAACGCACAGACTGCTGCAATGATGTCAAATGCTGCCGCAGCATATCAAAAAGCAGCCGCAGCAAAGGCAGCAGCGCTCTCAATGGGGACTTTAGCCACCGCAGGACGTGGAGCATTGGCGCTTTTTGGTGGACCAATCGGCTTAGGTTTGACTGTAGCTACTGTTGCGGCAAGCTATTTACTCATGCGTGATAACACGGATAAATCAACCGAGTCTTTACGTGCAAACAATCAAACTGTAGCGGATGCAGTACAAAAGTACAAAGAGCTTGGCGAGGTCAAGCAGCGTGAACAATTGGTTGTTGAAAAAGAACAACTCGCAGCGCTGAATGATGAATATGATAACGCTGCCTCTAAGCTTGTTTCATATAGCTTAAAGGTCGCCCGACATAGCGACATGACAAGAGAGCAGGCTAGAGAAGTATCCGCCCTTGCTTTGCAATACAAGTCAGGTGCAATAACGCTTGAGGATTTTAGCCGCTCGATTAACAGTAATAAAAACATCACTCAGCAAGCAAAAGATGAATTTAATTTGTTCGCTGGGTCTGTCAAGACCGCTGGCGATGAGGCGGGTAAGCAAAATAGTTTAATCGCGCAACTTGAATCAACCTTATATGGTGTCGCTAACGGTGGGGATGCTGCGGCAGGTGGTATTCGCAATGCAACCAATGCACTTTCCGAATTTGCGCAACAAGCACAACAATCAGGTGCTATTGCTAAGGCGACCAATACGATTATTAGCAAAGGCTATAGCCCGAAAGTGGCAGCTGATCTTGCGGAGCTGGCTGTTAAAAATGGCAAGGTAACTCGCGAAGAGGCAGCCGCCATTATTTTTAAGCATCGTGAGCAAGAAAAGCTCAATAAAACCGTTGAGGCATACAATAAGACTCATGCCACATCGGCAGTGCGCTCAAGAACAAGAACCGCCGCTGCAAGAGAGGAAGCAAAAGCTCAAAATGAGTTAAATAGAACCCTCGAAGAACAGAAGCGAATCGTCTTTGAATACTCATCTATCGATGACCAGCGAAAGTTGGCACTTACAGATGAGATAAGCAGACTTCGTAAAAACGGAATGGGTCAATACATAGCACTAGCAGAAGCTCGTTACGCAGAGGAAAAAAAGCTTGCTGAAATGCAATTTGCTTGGGAGGTTGCGGAACACAGGCTCACAGAAAGCCAAAAACTTTCGTACTCTTTTAATATTAAAGAGCAAGAGATTTTAGCAGATGCAAAACTAACCAAGGTGCAAAGGGAAGCAAAACTTCAAGCGCTTGATGAACAATATGCAATCGAGCGTAAGATGCTGCAAATCAGCCAATCTAAAGAATTGCTTGAAGCAAAACGTCACTGGATGACTGCTGAAGATTATGCCCGTGATTACTACGCAATAGTCCGAGAGGAAATCCTTAACACAGCTGAATACTCACCAGAGATGAAAAACGCTTTGGTAAAGCAAGCCAATATTCAGCAAGGCATGGAACAAAATGCTGAACGTGAAGGTGTATGGGAAGATTACAAATCCATGATGGGTTTGGATAAATCGCCATACCAGCAAGATATGGATTTACTTGCTGAAGCACGCAAGCAAATGCTGATTACAGAGGAGGAATATCAGCAGCAAAGACTTCAAATGCAAATGGCGTATGGTGCTCAATATGGTGCCGACTTTGCCGGCATGATGATGGGCCTTGTGGATTCCTCAAGTTCTGCTTATGCAATTCTTGGCGGTATTCAGAAGGGAGCAGCTTTATTCTCAACTGCTATGAATAGTTACACGGCTATTTCGGCAGCTTGGGCATCAGCACCTTTCCCATACAATTTGCCAGCCGTTGCAATGGCTACAATGGAAACAGGGTTATTACAGGCAGCCGTTTCGGCACTTACTCCAGTTGGTTATGCGGATGGAGGATTTACCGGATATGGTGGTAAATATGAGCCTGCCGGTATTGTCCATAAGGGAGAAGGTGTCTTAACTCAAGAAGAGATCGCTGCATTGGGTGGGCCGTCAGGATTCTATGCGCTTCGCCAATCTATTAAGAATGGTTTTGCAGATGGTGGTATAGCCTTAGATGCTCCGAAAGTCTTAAGTTTTGATAAAGGACAGGGTGCTGGGAAATATATAGCTGAGGCCCGTGAAAGTAATTCATCACCAAACGTCAATCTAAACCCAAACTTTGTCATCGTAGATGAGCGCGAAAAACTCGGGGATTACCTGTTTGGACCAGATGGCAAGAAAGCCTTTGTGAAATTCTTTAAACGAAACCAACGCGAACTAGGATTTGCATAAGCTCACTTCGGTGGGCTTTTTCTTTTCATACATGAGGACAAAATGAAAATACAAACGTCATATGGCGAGGTGCATGTATTAACAAATTGCCCTCTACTAGATTCAACTGAAAGTCTGGAATGGATGACCGAGGTTCATGAGTCATTTGATGGTTCTGAAATCCGCTATCCACTACGTGATGCACCGCGACAAGTTCTAAATTTTAAGTACACAGCAATGCGTAAAGCTATGGGTGATCTGTTTCACATGCTCTATGCCAATCTACGCAAACAATGGGGCATTCCGCTGCGCCAGGTAAAACGAGTCATTCCAGATATTGTTGATGATGATTACATTATTCTCGATGCAGCAGACACCATAGCCGACCTCAGAGTCGGTTTTGCTTTTATTGAGAGCAGTGAAGGTGCTCAGGTGGTCGAGATCATTGATCGTGGCCGCTACATCATTATCCAGGAAGAAGTCCGGGACCCGGAAACGGATGAAGTGATTCAGGAACTCGAAACTGAATATCAGGATGGCTTTCGACTTGCTGAAAACATCACAGCGACCAATGCTGTGATTATGCCACTGCGGATCTGCATCATTGATGGTGATGCCTCAATCAATGCTGGTGGCTTTTGGTCAAATACTTCAATCGTTTTTCGGGTGCTGGCTGAGGATTTGCCAGAACATGAGGGTGACATGCCAGAGCAATACAAGGGCGAGGATATTTACTGGAAGCCCTTGCTGCTTGATGGCGACTCACTGGAAATAACACTGACCCAGCATCAGAACATTGTGGATGGTGCGGTGGGTGGTTTTCAGCCATATACCCATCACGAGAAGCCAAAATACTTAAAGCCTTTTAGATCATTACTAAAAACATGGTTCGAATACCATGAGTATAAACACTTTCTATTTCGCCGGTCCGGGCGTTCACGTGCTTTCTGGATGCCTTTGTATGAGCAGCATCTCAATATTCTGAATACCGGGAATATTACTACCAGTCTGGTTGTAGATAACCAATATATTATTGAAGCTAATCGTAAGCATATTGCAGTCAAACGCAAGGATGGCACTTGGTCAGCGCACGAAATCACTGGCCGAACAAGCGGTTTATTTACGGTTTCACCGGCAATCAACGCCCAGCGAAAAGACATTAAAAGCATTTGTTACCTGGGGCTGCATCGCCTTGATGCTGATCAGATCGAATTTCAATTTTTAGGTGCCGGAAAATCACAAGTCACCGTTCCAGTCGTGGAGATTGATAACTAATGGCACGTTCAGAACTTTATCAATTTACACATGGGAACAAGCAGTGGTATTTCACCAGTGCACGCAAAGCGATCATTCATAATGACATCACATATTACCCGGTGCGCGGTTTAAGCCGTGGAAATATTGAAGATGCCGATATTGATAAGTGCGAAGTCGAGCTGACTTTTCCGCATCCGTATCCATTATTCAATGGTGCTGACGATAATTTCACTCAGGTCTTTCTCAACAAGATTTATCTGGAATCAGTGTATTTCACCTTAATCGAACTGGATGGATCTGAATCACTGGTCTTGTTTAAAGGCCGGGTAACCCAGCCAAAATTCGATGACCGTGACAATACGATGACATTGGTCTGTTCGACCGCAGAAAGTTTTATGCGTCGCAAGATCTTGACCCGTAAATATCAGCGCACCTGTCCGAATACGATTTATGACAAGTACTGCGGTCTTGATTTTAATGAATGGTCATTTGATGTAACGGTGACTGCGATCAATGGCCTTAGTGTGACTTTTGCTGTCAGTCCGACTCAAGTCAAAGATGATGAAGGCAATCTGGTATTTGAACAGATCCCGGTACTCGATGAGCTAGGCCAACCTGTTTTGGATGGTCTGGGTAATCCCACTTTTGAAGATGGTGATCCGGTCATGGAAATCAAATCATACGCACCTGGTTGGTTGAATCGCGGTGTGCTGAAAAAGGACGGTGTTTTTACTTTCATTACAGGTAATGGTGTAAATGGCAGTATTCGCATGTACCGCCAGCACATCGGCTTAAAAGTCGGCGATGAAGTACGAGTGGCACCGGGCTGTGATCAGTCACTGAAAATGTGTCATGAAAAATTCAACAACCATAAGCGCTTTGGCGGCCATCCAAATATGCCGACCGAAAACCCGTTAGAAACTCAGTTGATTAAGTAGGATAAAAATGAATATTGATATTTTATTGGCTGGTTTTGATGCAACTCAGTTGCAGCACTTAGATGCAATTATTTGGCTCGCGGTTGGTATTGGGCTTGCTGCTCTATCTGTAGCGGTCGGTGTCTACACCTTCCTCGAAATGAAAAAGATGCAGAAAAAGAACCAACCTAAACCAAATCAGCTTGATGGCACGATTGCGGATGAAGGTATTTCATTTCACGACATTGCTGGCAGTCCGCATGTGCATGCCAATATTACGGATATTTGGGATAAATCCACTCAAGCGATTAAATCCAAGTCAGGTAAGAAATGAAAATTTATATGTCCGATATTCGAAAAGCAAAAATGTGCTCGGGCGGAACCCGGGCATTTTTTTTACGCCAAGGTTGGGATTGGCAGGATTTCTTGAAAAATGGTCGAGATGCTCAGGACTTTATTGATACAAACGATGCAATGGCTTTGCAAGTGGTAGAGGTGGCGAGAAATGGGAAAAAGTAGTTCGCAGGTTGTTGGGTATCGCTATTACGCAAAGTTTGCAGCTTTTATTGGTAATCGAATTGAGAAATTAATTGCGATTAACTTTGATAATAGAAAATGGCTTACGCGAAGACCAGGGGAATCAGAACCTAATTTAGCAGTGTATGCACCAAATCTGTATGGTGAGAATGAGGGTGGGGTTAATGGTCTTATCGATGTTTTTATCGGCTACCCAAATCAGCAGCCAAGTGAAGTCTATCAACAATATTTTCCGCTAGTTTCAGGCTATCCGTATCAGTCCTATTTGGTTTTTCATGGCGGTTCAGACAACAAAGGTTTTTACCTTGGCAACTCAGGCTACATGAAAGAGATGCTGCTTTGGGTGAAGCGTACGCGCGTTAGAAATGACGGGCGTGAGCAGTGGTATGAAGTTCGCGGGGATGGGGCGGTTGTTTGTGAGATTGGTGCTTTTGAGAGGGAGGGTCAAGGCTTAAAACCAACAAACGCCAAGCACATTGATATTTCATTTAATGTTAACTGGTCTTATAGTCCAGGTGAGCGGAGAAGTGATGGATTTCAGCAGGCTTTGGATAGGGTTTACACAGAAGATGATTCTTTTGGTAACAACCAGATATCATACGCTCCTGGCACTGAATATGGTTTTAGTGAGTCGGATAACCCATTGCTTTTTAATGCTGAAGTCGTCTTTGGAGATTGTGAAGGCGGCATAGTTGCTATATTTGAAGCTGAGTTCGGGAATGTTGGCGGAAGACCATTTATACCTGGTTTGTTCTCCGCAAGTTTTAGTGCTGACAATGTTAGATCTGAAATTATTCCCGGCACTCGCACCGTTCGATGGTATGTTGATATTAAAAATAAGAGATCTGTTTCTGCAAATATTACTGGAAATTTATTTCCTGAGCAAAACTCAAGCGGTTATTTTTTTAATCATTCTGCAAGTTTTGTAGGGTTTTATCAGTATGAAATTATTCCAAATAATGGCGCAACAGGATCTGATATAAACCCGATTCATAAAATCCGTGAAATTTTAACCGACGATACCGCAATGGGTAAGCCGGAATCCGATGTGAATAATGTAAATTTCATGAAAGCAGCGGATCGCATTTATGATGAAGGGCTTGGTATTTCATGGGCGATTGATGAAAAGTCATGCATCGAAGCCATTGAAGAGCTCTGTTATCATATAGAAGCTGGAATCCGCGTAAATCGACAAACTGGTTTATATGAGGTGGTCTTATTTCGTGACGATTGGCTTGAAGAAAATGAAATCCATGATATTGCTGAAAATAGAATCAAGGATTTATCTCTTGAGGTTATGAATAGTGATGACATTGTGAATCAACTCAATGTTACTTATTACGACCGTGAACGTATTAAGAATTCTACTTTTTCAGTTTATGAAAACGGCTCAATTTTAACGATGGGGCATGCAAATGCCGAATCCGTCGAATTTCCATATTTCATGAATATGCGCAATGCCGAGATTGTGGCGAACTGGAAGTTAAAGCAGTTTTCCACACCAGCATGGTCTGGCAGCTTCACAACTGGCTGGAAAGAGGCGCGGAAATGGAACCGCTATGACCTGATTCGATTGCCGTGGTCGAGCAAGTGGAATGGCACTATTCTAGTAAGAATCATGAAAATCAATCTTGGAAATGGTGCTGATAATACTGTAACGATTGATTTTGAAGAAGTGATTCCGTATTCAGGCGAAATGAATACTTCGATTGTAGTTGATGCTCCGGTTGAATCAGCACCACAGCCACCGCAGCCAAGCATGAACGCAGTATTTGAAGCCCCGTATTATTTAACTGTGCTCCGCGCAGGTCAAACAAATGCTGATTTGGAATTATCTAATAATCCAGACATTGGCTATGTCGCAGCAATTGCAGCAAAACCGCAAAGTAACTCGCTTAACGCCTTGTTATATACGGATGGTGGGGTGGGTGAGTTTGAGCAAGTTTCTCGTCTTGATTACTGCGATATTTTGCAGCTCGATCAGCCAATTATTGAAACGACTTCAGCATTCACGGTTGCTGGATCATTAACTCAAACCGCAAACTCAAATAACTTGATCTTGTTAAATAATGAGTTAATGGGCTTTGTGAGTTTTGATGACGAAACCAAGGTCTTAACTGTGAAACGCGGTGTGCTAGATACAGTTCCTAAAAAGCATAGCGGCGGATCTTTGTTTGTTTTTGACCTGCCTGATGTGGCTTTTGATTCTACGCAGTATGCGGACGGTGAAGTTGTTGAGGCCCAGGTATTAACAACAACACCGAGCGGGCTTCAGGATTTACTGGAAACCGGGCAAAGTATTGAAATCAAATCTCGCGCAATCCGTCCTTATCCGCCAGCCAACGTCAAAATCAATGGTGAGTATTGGCCTGAAGAAATTGAGACCGATTTAATTATCACATGGTCTGATCGAAACCGCATTCAACAGACTGGCGGCACACCGCTAGGCTGGTTTGACAGTAGTGTAAATATTGAACCCAACACCCAGACGCATTTAATCCTATCCCAGCTTGATGAAAATCAAATTGAATTAGCGACCTCAAATGCAAATGTCACAGGAGTTAACACCTTTAATTTCTCTATTGCATCAATGCAACCTGATGCAAGAACGGTTGAACTTACTTTAAAGACTGTGCGTGATGGATATGAGTGCTTGAATCCATTTGTGCATACAGTTGAGTTATCTCAATTCTTTAGCGCACCTTATGACTTAACAGTTGAGTTTAAAAATGACTAACAGACTCGAATTAAATTGGAAATTAGATGGCTTTGTTGATGAGCAGCGTTATTACTGTTCTGAAACAGCCATTGATATCGAAAACCCACCACCACCAAAGGTTGTGCTTGATGGTAGTGATAGATCATATATAGATGGAGATATTGATGAAGATAAAAACTACAACGTGTGTTTCAGTTCAGTAAAAAATGGAATTGAGAAATTTAGCTCAATTATTCAGGTTTCTACTTTTCCTAATGTGCCATTCCAATATGTAGTTTCTCTGCTCAACTTCGAAAATGGACTGGTGGACGTAACCGGTAAGCGAATCTGGACTTCATCGGATGCCAATGTTGCAAAAGTTGTAGATACTGACCATATGTGGGGTAGTAAAGCATTAAGTATTTTAGGAACTACGCTTGGAAAATACATATATACAGCCGACAGCGAAGATTTTTGGTTTGGCGCACAGGACTTTGGTATTGAGGCTTCAATTCGACTTTCTTCAAACAATAATTTCCACACAATTTTAAGTCAAAGGGCAGATAACGGCTTAGCGCAGTCTTTTTGTTTTTATTACTTTAATGGCGCAATAAATTTTGAGTATTCCATTAATGGTGGTTCTGTCATAACAGTATCAGCACCGATTACACTAACAACTAATATTAAATATGATGTGCAGTGTGTAAGAGAAGGTGCAAGCCTTAAGATTGCTGTAAATGGCATTGAGTTAATTGATCATAATGTCGGAATGGCATCATTATTTAACTCAAACCAACCTGTTGTGGTCGGCCAATTAAACTCTAGCTTGCAAGGCGGTTATTTAAATGGATACATTGACGAGATTAGAGTTACAAAAGGTTTTGCTCCACCAATAAAGGCAAAATCAAGAGCGTTTCCAACATCATAACCATAGCACCTCCAGGTGCTTTTTTATTACCAAAATTTAGGGGGCGCAATGTCCAACGATTATTCAACTGATCCGCCACCAATAACACCAAGTCAGCTTTACGCAATTTCAGACAACATCAATCAGTTGCGGCAAAGCATGGAAAAGTTGGCTGATGTGCCTCAAAAGATCGACCGAATGAGCATGCAGTTTGATCAGCTTCAGGAAAAGCAAAAACACCTGGATAACAACCTGCAACAGGCAAAAGGGGATTTTGAAGCAGATCTAGACCGAACAAAATCAAGTATTCGAGCTGATATAAAGCAGCTGCGAATGGATGCTGAGGTCAAGCACAAAGAAGTCGATATGCAGATTCGGGTGCTGCATGAAAGTAAAACCAAAATAGATAGTGTGACCAATCTGGTCCGCTGGGGCGGGATTGCAATCATAGGTGTCTTTGCTGCCGCCTGGAACAATCAAACTGCCAAAACTGACACAGTGAACACTCAGACAATGGCAAATAGCCAGTCCATCCAAGTTCTTGAAAAACAATCCGACCAACTTTTAAGAACGGTTGAAGAAATCCGCAACAAACTTTATGAACGAAACATGAGAGAGGAAAAATGAAATTAATCCAAGAAAGTGCACTTCAGTACTTATCCGTAAAGCTCCCACTACTGGGGGCTTTTTTAATGCTTGCAGTTTTAGTTATTCAGTGGGCATTAGACTTTAATTTTATCCCTGAACAATATGCGCCTTTTATTATTGGGACTGTATTGCCAGCTCTAAGCTGGTTAGGCCGTAAAATTGCACAGCCACAATTGCACAACCAGTCTTTGAGATTCGCCACCATTACAGCAGGGCACAGTAATACAGACCCCGGTGCAGTAAACGGCAAAATTAAAGAAGCGGATTTGGTGACTAACTTCCGAAATGCAGTGACTCATTATTTGTATGAAGCTGGATTGCAGGTCAAAACCGATGGCACTGGCACCAAGAACGACCCATTGTCTGCTGCGGTAAAGTTAATTCAAGGCTCAAGTGTTGCGGTAGAATTCCACATGAATGCTGCGGCATCAAAGCAGGCGAATGGCATTGAAACGATTGCACTACCCAAAGACAAGAAACTAGCACAGGACTTATCCAAAGCTGTAGCCGATGCATTAGGCAGTAGATTACGTGGTGACAATGGTTGGATTGATCAAAGTAAATCTGCACGTGGCCGTTTAGCGTACGTAAATGCTGGTGGTTTGATTGTAGAGCTTGGTTTTATCTCAAATGAAGATGAACTTGCCCGATTCAATGCGCGTTACTGGTTGGCTGCTAAGGCTGTGGCTAATATCCTAATTAAATATAATAATGCCCTCACATGAGGGCTTTGTTTTTTACTTAAATAAATAATTATTAGTTGCACAGCTCATTCGATTAAGATGAATGCGGGTGTGGGAATTGATTGAAATATAATTTCATTTTTCAATGTATTGAGAGCGCAGTTCTTATTGTATAGGATGTAATTTTAATCACCTCTTAATGAAAAGATTATGAGAAAAACATCAATTGATGAATTATTAGAAGATGTTAAGGAAACCTACCAAACAATATCTTCGTACAAAAAGATTTCGAGACCCAAAGTTAAGTCCATTTTAGAGCATTTGCGAAGTTGTCTAGAGTATGCAGCCCAAGATATTAATGCGAAATTAAGCACTCCAAAGGCACGATTCTATTTCCCTTATGGAGAAACGCTTACAAAATTAGAAGAATCTGCGCAAAAGAATTTACCTTTGCTGAGAGTTGAACGCCCAGAAATTTTTGATGAAATAAAAAAATTACACAACTTCGAGAATAATAATTCCTGGTTAAAAATTTTTTGCGATTTAACAAATTATACAAAACATAAAGATGGACTTGACATAAAAAGTGATCAGGAAGTTGTAAATTCTGTTTTAGTCTCTGCTGGAGGCGTAAATCTTTTGCGAGCCTCTGGGCAGTCATCAAATATTGTGTTCAAGGGATGTCGAGTTAATGGCGTATTGATGGATGATTTTATAGTAAACAATGGCAATGTGGAGGTCACTAAAAAGGGTGATATCCCCATTAATTTTAGAATAACAAAAGATAGAAAAATTTTAATAGGTGAAAATCAAATGGATTTGTTGCCTTTTTTGGATACATGTATTACCAATATTGATTCTTTTATAAAAACTCTCTATGAAAAACTTTAAATCTTAATTGAATATTGTGTTTCTAAAAATCCATTAACAAGAGTAAGCCCTTGTAAAAAAACAAGGGTGTTTATTTCAGTGGTACGTTTAATGATAAATCAACTCAAAATGTTTTGGAATTTATCAATTTGAGTTATTGTTTACTAATGAGATTCAACCCTTCCTATTTTACCTAAACCCCACCCAGACTTTTTCCTAAAAATCCTTCCATTCTTTATCGTGTGCTCTATGTAAAAGTAGGTCCATGTTTTCATTTTTCCATCCATTCTTTTTATTTCAAGATGAGTGATATAATAAGCATAAACAAGAAGTTGTTAGCTGTGGATAACTTTAGGTTTACGCCAGATTTACGCCGATTAGTTCTAATTATTTGATCTATATAAATAAAAAGCCCCATGGTTAGGGGCTAGTCGTATGCACATCTGAGGCACATACTGTAAGAGGCTCATCTCATACTGAGCGTATTAAAGCACATTAACCTATCAATAGCCATTTAAATCATCTTTAGGCAGATAACTGTTGCTCAATGACTGGCCATAAGTTTTGATGTGAATTCTTGAACATCAGCATATGGCCAATCCCTTTATGACCATATTCTTGGGGCTTTAGCTCAATCATTTCTGTTACTGCTTTTGGATATAAGCGCAACAAGTCTTTGACATTCGCTTGAGTGGCGATTTCATCATCCGAAGCCCAGATTGATGTGATCGGGCAGGTGATCTGGGCATGATAGTCATGTGCTGGTGCGATCTTTTTGCCAATCGCATTGATGACATAACCCGGTCTACTACAAAATTCTGCCCATTCACGTGCCACATCTTTTGGCAGGTTTTCACCCATTCCAATGGCTTGGGTTGGGCCATAGCCTTTGGTGATACGTGCCAATGGGAAAATGATATTGAACATCACTGGCGCTAGTAATTTGGTGCGGCCCCTTAAACCTTTAATATGACCAGTCGATCCGGCAATTGCCACGACTTTTTCCACTTTGGCATAGTTTGGGACAATACCCAGAAGCTGTCCACCAGCACTATGACCGAGTAAGATGACCTTTGCTGCCTGAGTTTTAGCTAATAGCGCATCAATTGCAGCCGGAATGTCCAGTTGTCCCCATTGCACAATACTGGCTTTAGACTGCTTAACCGAACCTTTTAAAGATTCCCCAATACCTCGAAAATCAAATACCAGCATTGCATAACCCTGAGTTTGCAGCCAGCAGCTAAAACTATGATAAAACTGTTTGGTAATGCCAGTCGCAGGGCAGATTAATATAGGAGATTTCTTGCATTCAGCATCAGTGACTGGATAAAAACGTGTACTTAATTGATAGCCATCCTGGCACTTTAGAGTCAATGTTTCGAATTCAGACATGGGCTACACTATATTTTTGAATCAGAATGAATGCTTAAATTTACCTGACTTCTTCAAAGAAACTTGTTAAAACAATGACTAAAAAGTCAGTACGATGATAAAAACGGAATGAAATTATGCAGGGAATAGAACTTGATCTGGCAGTAAAGATCGCGATTATTTTTAGTGGAATATTCTTATGGGTGGGAATGTTAACTGGGGTATGGAAATATTGGCAAATCCGTCAGTCTGTCAATTCACGGGCGCATTATTATGTGGATATTGCGCATCGCAGCAGTCTGCTTTATGCACCTGCGACATTGATTCTGGCAGTATTGGCTTATTATTCAACACTATCTTCGCAGATTAATTTGGTCTGTGTATTGATCAATATTCTTTTTTTCAGTTTCTCGATTGGTGCTTATATCTTGCATGGGTTTTTGAAAGACACCACTAATCAGTTTAAGCGACCGCATCAACTGGGTAAATTTCAGTTGCCGGGTGTGCTTATGACTTTGGCAATGGTCAGTTTGATTATTGCGGAATTGGGAGGGACGGGTGTGCTTGTTTATGGGGCAGCGATCGGATTATTTTAATTTTTAATGGTTGATTTTATTTTTTGAGCCTATTGCTCAATTCTTTTCTACCAGATGGATGACTGGCCAGATCATCCACTGGGGTATAAATTTATTAATAAATTATCGGTATTTCTGGTCAATCACAGCCCATAAGAAAAAGGCTGCCGAGACAATCAAGGCATAACCGACGTACTCAAATTTTAAATTGCCTTGAATTAAACAATGCACAATCAAGGTCAGCATAAGCGCAACCGTGGTGCTCAAGAAAGTCACCAGATTGGTATTTGCCTTAAGAGCGTCAATGAAGACTTGCTTTTTGAAATGTACTGATAACATCTCCATCCCTCCCGTTTATTTGTATTATTGAAGAGTAAATCTTATTGATTTAGTCTGAATTGAATATACAGTTGTACTTCTTAATTTCAACCTTTGCAACTATTTAAGTGAACTTTAACAGTTAAAAAAGGCCTCCTTTAGTCGTATTACTGTACTTATCAATGATTGCATCCGAATCATCATCTTAAACATTTCAGCGAGGGCAGTCCGGCTGAAGTGTGCAAGTGATCATTCATTGCTACCATAGGGAAAAGCAAATTCTACGCCAAAGATTTGTAGAGATAATCCAGAGAATGTAAGTCTATGTAGGATGATGAGGGTGAGTTGGTTTAATCAGGAAACAATATGTTTAAAAAACAGTAAAATAGCGAGTTGTGTTGATCTTCTGCTAAAGAATGAAAACGGAAGTAAGAAAGAAGCTAATTAAAATAATTGATTAAAAGTTTATAAAGTATTTTAAAATTTAATGTGGCTGTGACCAAGAATAGAGGGTGTAAACAATAAATGCCGGTTTGGGTAAAACCTGACAGATATTGATCACGCTAAAACCGGATTTTGGGTAAAAATACGATTTTTATGACCTCTTAGAAAGATTAATTTCTGATGCGGTCAATCACAGCGGCAATGACAAGAACAATAAAAGATGGAATCAGCCATGCCATATTTTGTTCAGAAAGCGGTAAGTTCTGTAGCAATTCAGGTAATTCAAGACCAGCAACTTTAAGCCCATCAAAAACACCGAAAATAAATGCAACCAGTGTAGTCGGTGCAACAACTTGAGCAGGCTTTTTAAAGAAATGACCGCAGAAGCTTAGCAGGATCACTGCAATCGCAGGCGGATAAATCGCGCTCAATACAGGCACAGAAACGGCAATTAGTTTGGTCAAACCAAGATTTGAAATCACCAGCGAGAAGCCGACCAGTACAAAGACAAAGGCTTTATAAGGCAGTTTGGTAATAGAGGAGAAGTATTCAGCACATGCACAGGTTAAGCCAATCGCAGTCACCATGCAGGCAACAAAGATCATGGTGGCAAGGAAATAAGCACCCATATCACCAAAAGCATGTTGTACATAGGCATGCAGAATAATCGCACCATTCGCAGCATTAGGGGCAACATCGTGACTACCTAGGCCTAGTTTAAACAGGCTGAGATAAACCAGAGTTAGACCAATCCCTGAAATAATCGCTGCATTGACTGCATATTTGGTAATCAGCTTGCGATCCGTTACACCACGAGAGGTAATTGCACGCACAATCACAATACCAAAGACCAATGCGCCTAAGGTATCCATGGTCAGATAACCATTAACGATGCCTTCAGTGACCGGGCTTGTAACATAGTTACCCACTGCAGCAGGTGGTTTGCCGGCAGGAATCAATACTGCAGCACCGCCTAAAATGATCAATGCGATAATTTTTACCGGAGACAGGAAATAACCAACCGTATCCAAAATCTTATTTGGATAAAGGGAAACCAGAGTCACTACAGCAAAATAGATCACACTATAGATCAGCAGATTGCTAGGTGCATTGCCAAAGTATGAAGAGAAGCCGATTTCATAAGAAACGGTTGCAGTACGTGGTGTCGCAAATAAAGGTCCAACCGTCAGATAACACACGACAGTCAGTAAAAGACTGGCAGCTTTACCTAAAGGAGAACTTAAGATCTGGATTGAACCTTCAACACGTGACAATGCCACGATGGTGATGACAGGTAGGCCAACTGCCGTAATCAGGAAACCTAGGGCAGCTAACCATACATGCTCACCGGCTTGTTGAGCCACAATCGGTGGAAAGATAATGTTGCCCGCACCAATGAACAGTGCAAAGGTCATAAAACCTAAGGCCACAATATCTCTTGTACGGAGACTTGTCATAGAGGGAGAACAGATAAATAAAAGAAAGCGATTTTAGTGTATATATGATGATTTTTGGAGTTTAATTTAATGCTGAAAGCCTTGATTTTACTGATCTTGACGATCGGATAATGTGAACTTTAAAAGCTTGGTAGAAATATATCTTTGATATTCAGTTGAAAAAAATATAATTTATTTTTAAATAAATAAATCATTTAGGCTCCATTTCATCATTTTAAGCTTATTGTTTGTATAAATAAGCAGCATTGAGATTCTCTAGAGCAAGTTTTAAGAATTGTCATGCAGAGCGAACAAATGCGCATCTTGGCTGAAAAAGGACTATAATTTCCCGATTCACCTTGAGGATAGATCCATGCGAGCTCCAGCAATTACTCTGAAAACCGAACAAGATATCGAAAAATTACGTATATCTGGGCGTTTGGCTGCACAGGTTTTGGAAATGATCGGGGAGCATGTCAAGCCGGGTGTCACAACTGAATATCTGGATGACCTTTGTCATGATTTTATTGTTAATACGCTAAAAGTGACGCCAGCTAATATTGGCTATTATGGTTATACCAAAACCACCTGTATTTCACCGAATGAAGTGGTTTGTCATGGTATTCCATCTCCGAATACGGTCTTGCAAGATGGCGATATTATTAATATTGACGTTGCGATCATTAAAGACGGTTATTTTGGCGATACCAGTCGAATGTATTATGTCGGTACACCAACTCCTGAAGCCAAACGTCTGGTCGAAACCACTTATGAAGCTATGGTTGCCGGGATTCATGCCGTTAAACCGGGCGCAACCCTAGGCGATATTGGTTATGCAATCCAGTCTGTTGCACAGCGTGAAGGCTACACCATTGTGCGTGAATATTGTGGTCATGGGATTGGTAAAATTTATCACGAACAGCCAAACATTCTGCATTACGGACAACCAGGTCAGGGCATCAAACTGGTACCCGGTATGGTCTTTACCATTGAACCTATGGTCAACATGGGTAAAGCACGTGTTAAAGAGCTGAAGGACGGCTGGACAGTGGTTACTGCAGATAAATCCTGGTCAGCTCAATGGGAACACATGGTAGTTGTAACCGACACAGGTTTTGAGCTGTTATCGCCGTGGCCAGAAGGTACAGGCGAGTATCCGGAAATTTAAATTATTTTTCATGTTATGCATTGAAATACAGTAGCTTACATAAATTACAGCTTGCTTGCTCTTGGTGACGAAAGCCTACAAAACACTACATGAAGAAGTGGTTTAGCCAGCCAAATCTTCTTAATCTATTTATGGTTAGTTGATGTTTGCTTTGTTAGATGTCTGATTGCTGTATATTAGATTTGGCTTGGCGGTAGTAGTTTCCTTTCATTCACTTCATGCTGTAGTGAATCGTTTTTATTAGCTCATTTTTCCCCAAGAATGAGCTATTTTTTTGCCTGAAATATGTCTATTTATGCAAGATGCAGGTGCTCAACCAGATAATCAATAAATACCCGCACAGCCGGTAACAAGCCACGACGGGAAGGATAAACCAGATGAAAAATGCCATGTGCCGTTTTCCAGTCCGAAAGTACCCGAACCAGTTCGCCACGTTCTACATATTGCCGTACAACATTATCGGGCAGTAAGGTAATGCCGCAGCCTGAAGCTGCCAGCTGTGCCAGCATATTCAGGTCTGAACCCATTACGGTTGGGTTAATCCGGATTTTCTTCTGTTGCTGCTGCTCATTCTGCAATATCAGGAACTGTTCAGTATGTTCCTCAGCCATGCTTAAAATTTTATGTTCAGAGAGCTGTTCAGGTGTTTTCAGATCGCCAAATTCATTTAAATAGCCCTGACTGGCAAACAGATGCTGTTCAATTTTTTCAAACTGACGAATTACCAGATTCGGATCATCATCCAGGCTGGTCCGTACCCGTAAGGCCAGATCAAAACCTTCATTAATAATGTCCACACGTCGATTGGTGATCATCATCTGGACTTTAATTTCAGGATATTTTTTCAGGAAATCCGGCAGGATTTTTGCCATTTCATTCTGGGCAATGGAGACGGGCAGGCTGATTTTAATGGTACCACGCGGTTCAGTACTGAGATGATCCACCAGATCATGGGCGGCCTGTGCTGCACTGAGCATCACTTGTGCATGTCGATAGATATTCATGCCAATATCAGTGACGGCAAAATGGCGAGAACTACGCTGAATCAGGCGGACGCCAAGGCGTTCTTCCAGATTATAAACGCGGCGGCTGAGCTTGGATTTGGGAATATCGGTAGCACGTTCAGCCGCACTAAAGCCGCCATGTTCCACGACCTGCGCAAAACAGTAAAAATCATCCAGATCAGTCAGCATCGTTTAATTCCATTCCTGCAACAATAGGCTGATTAAAAAATGATTGTTGCATACTGTCAACTATAGAATACGAATTTTGAATGATGATTAGATCTTAGACTCAAGTAATTTAAGTAAGGTATTCATGCCTTCTGTGGCTGTCTGGGAAATCTTGTGAAACTGAACTGGTAAATGCTGTTGATCTGCTTTGGGATCAATATAGTAAGCTTTGCAGTGAGCTGGAATCTCATGGATTAAGCCAGCAACAGGATATACTTGCAGACTAGTTCCAATAACCACGAAAATGTCAGCATCCTGTACACAATCTTGTGCTTCTTCATAAGCAGGTACGGCTTCGCCAAACCAGACTACATGTGGACGTAGTGGATAGCCCTCCTTACAGAAGTGTTTAGTTAAATCTAATTCAGTCCCTTCAATCGGATAAAACTCGGTGGTGTACTGACAATTCGGGCCTGAGGTTTTGGCTAGGCGGATATTGCCATGCAGATGAATGACCTTGGAGCTTCCAGCACGTTCATGCAGATCATCAATATTTTGAGTAATCACATGGACATCAAAATCATCTTCAAGTTCGGCAATGAGTTGATGAGCTGCATTTGGCTGCGCTTCCAGAATGTTTTTACGTCGGGCATTATAAAAGCGTTGCACCAGTTCCGGATTTTTAGCCCAAGCTTCGGGTGTCGCCACTTCTTCTATACGATACTGTTCCCAAAGCCCATCACTATCACGGAAGGTGTTGATCCCACTTTCCGCACTCATGCCAGCACCTGAAAACACCACCAGTTTTTTCATGATTTCTTCTCCTGAATCTTTAGGCCGCTGATGAACTCGACTGTAAATTGTCTTTCAGAAAGATACCGAGCTCCTTGGCAAATTTGAGTGGTTCGGTCAGTAAGGGGGTATGGCCAGATTTTGTAAAAAGTACCTGTTTAGCCTGAGGCAGGCTTTGGGCAATTAGGCGCTGACCTTCCACAGGATAAAGTTTTGACTGCACACCGCTAAAGAAAGTTACTGGACAAGTAAGCTTCGTCAGAGCTTCACGATAATCTTCCTGATGATATAAATAATTATTGATGTACCACGTCATATAATCCACCCGGCTAGAAGGCAGGAGCAGGCTTTGCAGACGAGGTTGATTCATGATGAACTTAAATACTTTCAAACTGGCTGGACGATCATTTTGTAGCTGGATAAAGCGCAGCCATAATGCTGCAATCTGCTGACGTACTGCAGTATCCAGATCCCGAATGAATTCAATATGCTGATGTTCTGCAAGTAGTGATGAAAGCTGCTGCAAAATTTCAATAAATTCCTGATGGCGTGGACCAAAAAGTCCAAATGCCCAGGCATTATCGACCGGAATCTTCGGTGTTTGATCAATATGCAAATAAGCTGCTATGTGTTTGGAAAAATCTCCATAGCACAAGCCATGCATGGTAGTGGTTGCGCCCATAGAGTAAGCAATTACAATGAATTGATCTAAATTGAGCTGCTGGATCACCGACTGAACATCAAGCCAGTGACTGGAAATCGCATCCAGGTCTTGCGGGATTTTGCAGTGACTAGACGCCCCAAAACCGCGCCATTCAGGAATGATAAAGCGGAAATTTTTCTGATGTGGATAGAGAAAAGCTGCCCATTGCCAGCTCAACATGCCCAGACCTGATAAGACTAGTACAGGTTGACCCTGACCGTATTCACGTACAAATAACTGTTCGCCATCTGCCATGGTATAGAAGGGCATGCATATCTCCGTATTTATAATTTTTCTACATCGAATTGTTTAAGTCTGGGAATAACCTGTTCCAGCCAGGCAATCCAGCCCAGTTCCTGATCAATACCCAGTTGCAGAATCATTTTATGAATATACAGGGTTCGGTCATTTTCGTCAGCTTGAGCAAAGTCTTTGGCGAAAATATGCTGATAGGTTTTAAGCTTTTCTTTATGTATTTCTAGATGACGTTCCAGTTCAGGTAAGGTGCTGTTGCCGCCAAGCTGGGCTTCTGCACGCAGACGAACCATCAATTCTTCACGGAGCTGTGCAGGTGAACTATGCTCCAGCATCCAGTTAGCCAGTTCTTCCCGACCGAGCCGTTCTACCTGATAGGTTTTTTTACGGCTATGAGAATCTTCCTCTTCTATCGTTGAAATCCAGCCTTTTTGCAGCATGGCATTCAGTTCACGATAGATCTGCTGATGGGTGGCATTCCAGAAGAAGCCCATTGAGCGGTCAAAACGGCGTGCCAGTTCAATGCCGGTGCTCGGTTTCTCAATCAGGCTGGTGAGTAAAACATGTGATAAAGACATAAACGTCTCAAAAAAGTGACTCAGGATTATTATGCAACATGTTGCATAAAAATCAATTCTGCACTATAAATTAGTGCAACAAGTTGCATAAGGCTGCTGCTTGATGGAAATAAATCAGTCAGCCTGAATAAAAATAGCCAGCACATCTGCACGCTAGGGAGTTGAAATGTCTAAATATCCGAATTTACTTGCCCCACTGGATCTGGGTTTTACCACGCTTAAAAACCGTGTCTTGATGGGCTCCATGCATGTGGGCTTAGAAGAAGCGCCGGGTGGTTATAATCGGATGGCTGCCTTTTATGCAGAACGCGCCAAGGGTGGCGTAGCATTAATTGTGACAGGTGGTATCTCACCGAATGATCATGGCGTCACTTTTCAGGGCGGTTCCAAGCTCGACACGATTGAAGAAGCTGAAAAGCATAAAGTGATTACCCAAGCTGTACATGAGGCTGGCGGGAAAATTGCCATGCAGATCCTGCATACCGGCCGTTACTCTTATCAGGCGGAAAATGTCGCGCCGTCTCCAATTCAAGCACCGATTAATCCAGTCAAACCGCATGCCTTAAGCTCTGCTGAAGTGCAGCAAACCATTGATGACTTTGCCAACTGTGCCAGCCTGGCTCAATACGCCGGTTATGACGGTGTCGAAATCATGGGTTCAGAAGGTTACCTGATCAATGAGTTTATCGCAGCACGTACCAATCATCGTGATGATGAATGGGGTGGTAGTTATGAAAACCGTATCCGTTTCCCGATTGAAATTGTACGCCGTACCCGTGAAATGGTCGGTGAGAATTTTATTATTATCTATCGTCTTTCCATGCTGGATCTGGTTGAAGGCGGTTCAACTCTAGAAGAAGTAATCCAACTGGCCAAAGCCATTGAGAAAGCGGGCGCGACGATTATTAATACCGGTATTGGCTGGCATGAAGCGCGTATTCCGACCATTGCTACCAAAGTGCCACGTGCGGCCTTTACTTGGGTTACGCGCAAGCTAAAAGGTCAGGTGAATATTCCTCTTATTACCTCTAACCGTATTAATACGCCGGAAATGGCAGAATATGTCCTGGCTACAGGCGATGCCGATATGGTGTCAATGGCACGTCCAATGCTGGCAGACTCTGAGTTTGTCTTAAAAGCAGAACAGGGCCGTAGTGATGAAATTAATACCTGTATCGGTTGTAATCAGGCCTGTCTGGATCATATTTTCTCGATGAAAATTGCTACCTGTCTGGTGAATCCACGCGCGTGTTATGAAACTGAACTGATTTTTAAAGAAACCAATGTAGCCAAAAATATTGCAGTGATTGGTGCAGGACCAGCAGGTTTAAGCTTTGCTATCTATGCAGCAGGTCGTGGTCATCATGTAACAGTATTTGAAGCTTCAGCGCAGATTGGTGGGCAATTTAATATCGCGAAGACCATTCCAGGTAAGGAAGAGTTTTATGAAACCTTGCGTTATTTCAAACGTCAGATTGAATTGCAACCCCGTATTCAATTGAAATTAAATTGCACCGCGACCTTTGATCAGCTGATTTCAGCCGAATTTGATGACATTGTGGTTGCCACTGGGGTGACACCGCGTCAGCTCGATATTCCTGGAATTGATCATCCTAAAGTGTTGTCTTATCTGCAGGTGCTAAGAGAGCGTAAACCAGTCGGCCAGCGTGTGGCGATTATTGGTGCAGGGGGTATTGGCTTTGATACAGCCGAGCTGCTTAGTCATGGGACCGAAAGTGGTAGTGTCAATCCGGAAAAATTCTATGATGAATGGGGAATCGATACTAACTATGAAAATGTCGGTGGACTTAAGACAGCCAATGTAGAACAACCTGAACGTGAAATTTATTTATTGCAGCGTAAAGCAGCTTCTGTCGGTTCAAGTCTGGGTAAAACCACAGGCTGGATTCACCGTGCTGGCTTAAAGCATCGTAATGTCAAAATGATTGCTGGTGCAAGCTATGAAAAAATTGATGATCAAGGTCTGCATGTGATGGTAAATGATCAACCTGCAGTATTAGACGTAGATAATGTCATTATCTGTGCTGGTCAGGAATCTTATACTGCCATGTTTGATGAACTAAAAGCTGCCGGTAAAAACGTGCATCTCATTGGTGGTGCGAAAGAAGCAGGTGAGCTGGATGCGAAACGTGCAATCCGTCAGGGTGCTGAATTGGCTGCGGTAATTTAATTGATAAAATTTAAAAGATGACAGTTTTTGCTTTCATACGAAATTGTCATAAAAGAAAGTTGATTGTTCCCTCTCCTTTGTTAAAGAAGAGGGTTAGGGAGAGGATTCTATTCTAAAACACCAGAATCCCCCTAAATCCCCCTATTTGCAAAGGGGGACTTTACAACAAAAAGGAAATAATAATGACACTACAAACAACCCAAACTGCAATTATGCGTTGGCATGAAATGTTAGAAACACGTGATATGTCCATATTGAATGAACTCCTCGCGGATAATGTCGTATTCCGCTCACCCGTGGCTTTTCATCCTTATCCCGGGAAACAGGTTGTATTTTTTATCTTGACCAATGTGGTTCAGGTCTTTGAAAACTTTACTTATCACCGCGAATTTCTTAGTGAAGATGGTAACAATGTTGTACTTGAGTTCTCCGCCAATGTCGGCGATAAGAAACTTAAGGGAATCGACATGATTCAGTTCAATGATGAAGGTCAGATCATTGATTTTGAAGTAATGATACGACCAAAATCTGGACTTGAAGCCTTAGCTATAGAAATGGGCCAGCGGATTCAGGCTTATCAGGCTAATACTTAATTTCCTACAATTGATTCAAGTCGGCATGAAGTTTGTACATCACTGATAGAAAACTAGAGGGGAATGCAGATGAAAATGTGGCTTAAAAAAATGAGTCAACTTTCAAGTGAATATCTGGACCGCTTTAGCGGAGCCGATCTTCCAACACTTTATTATAATCCGAATGGTTTATTTTCTGGTGTGATTGAACGTTTACCACTTTTAAAACAGAAATATCGTCCAACACCGTGGTTATCGAATGCGCATGCGCACATTCTATATCTGGACTTGATAAAAAAACGCACGATTAAGCTGCAATATGATGTGCTTGAGCAGCTGAATATGTCCGATGGCGGCATTACTGGCATTGCCTGGTATGGTTTAGATTTACCGCCAAGTACACCTACCATTGTGCTATTGCATACCATTACTGGCTCTCCGGAATCCATGCGGGAGTTGGTGCGTGACCTACATAAATATACAGGCTGGCGTGTTGCTCTGTGTTTGCGCCGTGGTCATGCTGACCTGCCAATGCCTGTGCCAAAAATGAACTTGTTTGGTTCAACCCAAGATCTGCGTGAACAGTTGCTCTATATTCAGGACAAGTTTCCTCAATCCGATCTCTATGGTGTGGGTTCCTCTGCGGGGACAGGACTGTTGGTTCGCTACTTGGGTGAAGAGGGCGAGCAAACCCCACTCAAAGCAGCCTTTGCTTTATGCCCAGGCTATAATACTGAAACCGGTTTTGCCTATGTACATCCGTTTTATAGCAAAGTCATGGCTAAAAAACTGATCAAACGTTTTATCCATCCTTATCAGGAAACCTGGCAGATTTATCCTTCATGGAAGCAATTGCTTGAGGTGAAAGACTTGTCTGAATTTGAACAGCGCTACTATGAGCTGGCAGGCTTTTCAGATTATGAAAGTTATACCAAGGCCACCAATCCAATTTATGTATTTGAAAATGTCAAAATTCCATTGATGATTTTGAACTCGGAAGATGACCCGGTCTGTCATATCCAGAATCTGGAACCGTATAAGGATGTCATTCGAGCCATGCCAAATATTGTGGTTGTCACCACTAAAAAAGGTAGCCACTGTGGCTTTTATCAGGGCTTAATGCAGACAGAATCATGGGCCACTCGTCTGATGGCGGATTACTTATTACAACTTTCCAATACTCCAAAGGCAGCTTGAAAGAGATTTTTAAACCATAAAAAACCCAGCATAAGCTGGGTTTTTTTGATGAAGGATTATATTAGTTTTCAAGTGCTGGCATAGCAGCAGCAATCGCATCTGCAACTGCGTCATCTTCAGACTTGTTTGCAGAAGATGAGTTGTTTTTAGGAGCGGCTGGTGTTGCTGCAGGTTTTGCAGGCTGCTCAGTGCTTGAATTTGTTTCAGCTGCAGGCGCAGGCTCTGATTGAGCAGGTTCCGGTTTTTTAACTTCACGGCGAATTTCAGTCGTAGTATTCGCAGTTTGTTCGCGCTGGATTTCAACAGTCGGTGCTGCTGGTGCTTCTTCAACCGGTTCAACTGGTGTTGATTCTAATGGTTCAACAGGCTCAAGTTGTACAGGTTCCGGAGCAACCACTTCAGATGCTGGAGTAACTTCGGTTTGTTCTTCTTCTTTTGGAGCTTCTTTTTTTACACAACCAGTCAGTGTAAGGCCAGTCAGGATCAGGGTACAGATTAAAAGTTTCTTCATCATCATTGCATCAAACAGAATAGTGTAGGGTGTGAATGTTCCTATTATAGCAGCAAAATGCAATATATAAATCATATGAACTTACTGTAATTTTTTTAAGGAATTGCTGTTAGAATAGTCAATTGTTTATTGTTCTTTGATTTGATGCGGATTGACTTTGCTTTATTGGTACAAGGTAAAGTAAAATTGCGCAACATTGCAGGCCGATTTAGGCTCGATTGTACGAGAAACCCAATGACCCATTTTATTTTCGTGACTGGTGGTGTTGTTTCATCACTAGGTAAAGGTATTTCAGCTGCTTCTGTTGCTGCACTTTTAGAAGCCCGTGGTTTAAAAGTGACCATGGTAAAAATGGATCCATACATTAATGTCGATCCAGGGACTATGAGCCCATTCCAGCACGGTGAAGTTTTTGTTACAGAAGACGGTGCTGAAACAGACTTAGACTTGGGTTACTACGAACGTTTCTTGCGTCGTGCGAAAATGACCAAACTGAATAACTTTACATCAGGCCGTGTTTACCAGGATGTTCTGAATAAAGAACGCCGTGGTGACTACCTGGGTGGTACTGTACAAGTTATTCCACACATTACTGACAACATCAAAGAACGTGTACTTCGCGCTGGCGAAGGTTATGACGTTGCGATCGTTGAGATCGGCGGTACTGTAGGTGACATTGAATCTCTCCCATTCATGGAATCTGTACGTCAGTTAATGGTTGAACTTGGTCATAAGCGTACGATGCTGATGCACTTAACGTTACTCCCATACATTAAGTCTGCAGCAGAATTAAAAACTAAACCGACTCAACACTCAGTAAAAGAACTTCTGTCTATTGGTATTCAACCAGACATTTTGATCTGCCGTACTGAACATGATGTTGATGCAGATACGACGCGTAAAATTGCCTTGTTCACTAACGTAGAAGCGCGTGCAGTAGTCGTGTGTAAAGATGCACGTACGATCTACCAGATTCCACGTACTTTCTATGAACAGAACGTTGACGATCTCATCTGTGAACGTTTTGGCTATGACAATCTTCCAGAAGCAGACCTGTCTGACTGGGATAATGTGGTAGAAGCTTTACTTAACCCTGAATACACCGTTCGTGTGGCAATGGTTGGTAAATATGTTGAACTTCCGGATGCCTACAAGTCTGTGAATGAAGCACTTTTACATGCCGGTATTCAAAATCGTGTGAAAGTTCAGATCGACTATGTCAATGCTGAAGAACTTGAAAGCCAAGATGTCAATGAAGTATTGAAAGATGCGGATGCGATTCTGGTTCCAGGTGGTTTTGGTGAACGTGGTACTGAAGGCAAAATGAAAGCAATTCGTTTTGCACGTGAAAACGGTGTTCCATTCCTGGGCATCTGTTTAGGTATGCAGCTTGCAGTGATCGAATATGCACGTAATGTGGCGGGTATCACTGATGCGACTTCAACAGAATTCAACCGTTCAACCAAATCTCCATTGATTGGTCTGATCACTGAATGGTTAGATGAGCGCGGTGAAGTTCAACAGCGTTCAGTAGATTCTGATCTTGGCGGTACCATGCGTCTAGGTGCACAGAAGTCTGAACTGGTACCGGGTACCAAGACTGCTGAAGTGTATGGTTCGGATGAAATTATCGAACGTCACCGTCACCGTTACGAGATGAACAACCGTTATATCCCAGTGCTGGAAGAAAAAGGCATGAAGATTTCTGGTTATTCTCCAGTGCAACACCTGGTAGAAACTGTTGAAATTCCTGCACATCCTTGGTTTATTGCAGTACAATTCCACCCGGAATTTACCAGCTCGCCACGTGATGGACATCCATTATTTGCCGGTTTCATTGATGCTGCGAAAAAACAGTACCAAAAAACCAAATAATGCGAGTTTAAGACACAACTAGGAAGTTTAAATGTCACAATTAAAACCACAAGAAATTGTACGTTTAGGCGATATACAAATGGCAAACCACTTGCCATTTGTACTATTCGGCGGCATGAACGTACTTGAGTCGAAAGACTTAGCTTTTGAAATTGCAGAGACTTATGTTGATATCTGCAAACGTTTAGATATTCCATATGTCTTTAAAGCAAGTTTTGACAAAGCCAACCGTTCAAGCCTGAACTCATTCCGTGGGCCTGGCCTGGAAAATGGAATCGAGTGGTTAGCCGACATTAAAAAACATTTTAATGTGCCAATTATCACTGATGTACATGAGCCGTATCAGGCTGCTCCTGTGGCAGAAGTTGCTGACATTATCCAGCTACCTGCATTCTTAAGTCGTCAGACTGACCTGGTTGAAGCGATGGCAAAAACTGATGCCATTATCAACATCAAGAAAGCCCAGTTCCTTGCTCCGCACGAAATGCGCCACATTTTGCATAAGTGTCTGGAAGCAGGGAATGACAAGCTGATTCTTTGTGAGCGTGGTTCTGCTTTTGGTTACAACAATCTGGTTGTAGACATGCTGGGCTTCGACATCATGAAAGAAATGAACGTGCCAGTATTCTTTGATGTAACACATGCATTACAAACTCCAGGCGGTCGTGCTGACTCTGCCGGTGGTCGTCGTGCGCAGATTACTACACTGGCGCGTGCCGGTATGGCAACAGGTCTTGCAGGTTTGTTCCTGGAAGCTCATCCAAATCCGGATGTGGCAAAATGTGATGGTCCTTGTGCCTTGCGTTTATCTCAACTAGAACCATTCCTGGCTCAATTAAAAGAGCTGGATACTCTAGTGAAAGGATTTGAAAAATTAGATACCCATTGATGCAGTTTTAAGCATCCTGTTATTAATCAACTGAGGAATTGTTCATGAGCCAAATCGTTGACATTCGTGCACGTGAAATTTTGGACTCTCGTGGTAACCCAACCATCGAAGCAGACGTTATCCTGGCATCTGGCGTAGTTGGCCGTGCATGTGCACCATCTGGTGCTTCAACTGGTTCTCGTGAAGCTTTAGAACTTCGTGATGGCGATAAAGCACGTTACCTAGGTAAAGGTGTTAAAACTGCGGTTAACAACGTAAACACTCTGATTCGTGATGCGTTAGTGGGTAAATCAGTATTCGAACAAAAAGACATCGACAATACGATGATCGCTTTAGATGGTACTGAAAACAAAGAAAAATTAGGTGCAAACGCAACTTTGGCAGTATCTCTTGCTGCTGCGCGTGCTGCTGCTGAAGAAAAGAAAACGCCGCTTTACCAATACATCGCAGATCTCCGTGGTCAAAAGATTTTGACTATGCCTGTTCCAATGATGAACATCCTGAACGGTGGTGCTCACGCAGACAACACTGTTGATATTCAGGAATTCATGATTGAGCCTGTAGGTTTCACTTCATTTTCTGAAGCGTTACGTGCGGGTGCTGAAATCTTCCATTCTTTAAAATCAGTTTTGAAGAAACAAGGTTTGAACACTGCAGTTGGTGATGAAGGTGGTTTTGCGCCAAACCTTCGTTCTAACGAAGAAGCTATTACTGTGATCCTGTCTGCAATCGAGCAAACTGGTTACAAGGCTGGTTCTGATATTATGCTTGCGCTTGACTGTGCATCTTCAGAATTCTACAAAGATGGTCAATATATCCTGGCTGGTGAAGGCAACAAATCGTTCACAAGCAACCAGTTTGCTGACTACCTTGCAGGTCTGGTAAATCAATACCCTATCATCTCGATTGAAGATGGTCTGGACGAATCTGACTGGGAAGGCTGGTCTTACCTGACTTCTATCCTTGGCGATAAAATCCAGTTGGTGGGTGATGACCTGTTCGTTACGAATCCTAAGATTCTTCAACGCGGTATCAACGAGAAAGTAGGTAACTCAATCCTGATCAAGTACAACCAGATCGGTACATTGACTGAAACTTTAGATGCAATCTACCTTGCGAAAGCAAATGGTTACTCTACTGTAATCTCTCACCGTTCAGGCGAAACTGAAGATTCTACTATTGCAGATCTTGCAGTAGGTACAGCAGCAGGTCAAATCAAGACTGGTTCACTTTGCCGTTCTGACCGTGTAGCGAAATATAACCAATTACTTCGTATCGAAGAATTGACTCAAGCTGCATATCGCGGTAAAGCTGAGTTCAAAGGTTTGAACTAAGCGACTTATGTCAATGTTAAATGTATTCGACTCCTTGATGAGTAAAGTACTGTTGGGCCTTGCGATCGTTTTGATCGCAGGGTTTCAATATTTATACTGGTTCGGTGAGGGTGGTTATAATGACCATCAGGCATTGACCCAGAAAATTCAGCAACAAGTAGAATTGAATGAAGAACTGAAAGAACGTAATCGCGTTCTGGCCGCAGAAGTTTATGATTTGAAGAATGGTATTGAAGCCATCGAAGAGCATGCCCGTCTCGATCTAGGTTTGATCAAACCGCATGAAACCTTTGTGCAAATGAGCACTATTAGTACTCAATATAAACCGATTTATCTTAATCCGAATAAAGTAGACTTGAGAACCAATGAATCAGCTGATGTTCCAACAACACCATAAATTGTGGGTCATTTTACCAGCTGCAGGTTCCGGTAGCCGATTTTCCAAAACCGAACTTAAACAATATCAGATGATTCAGGAGCAGACCGTTCTTGAACATACGGTTGCGCGTCTAAATCAATTGCCATTAGCAGGTTATGTCCTTGCAATCGGTGTGCAGGATAATGTTGCCAAGACTCTGCCACTTTCTCGTCTGGATAAAGCGCATTTTTGCTTGGGCGGTGCAGAACGCGTCAACTCTGTACTAAATGCACTAGAGTATTTATCTGAGATTGCTTCAGAAGATGACTGGGTTTTGGTGCATGATGCGGCGCGTCCTTGTGTGAGTCAAAGCTCTTTAATTGATTTGGTCAATACAGCAATTCAAACTGATCAGGCTGCGATTCTGGCTATTCCGGTACGGGATACCTTAAAACGTGTCGTAAAGGATCATGGTATTGAAATGACAGTAGATCGTTCGACATTATGGCAGGCGCAAACACCACAAATGGCGAAACTTGGAACTTTGAAGCGTGCGATTCAGCAGGCACTAGCAGATGGTGCTACCATTACCGATGAAGCCAGTGCACTGGAACATATAGATGAACCCGTCCAAGTAGTACAGGGGCGTTCCGATAATATTAAAATTACCTATCCAGATGATCTGGAACTGGCGAAGTTGATTCTGGCTGTCCAGCGCTAAATATATTGCAATAAAAATGGAATAAATCGGTCAATGGCGATTTATTCCGGAGCACTTTAACTTATAATTTTGCCATCATGAATTTTCTACCCGTGGGCCAATGATCCCTTCACAGCAGTATCGTTTTTTGCGGCAGTCCGCACGCGATGGACGTAGTATTAATCCCCAGAATGCCTCCCGATGGACCAAGTTGCACCTTGATCCATGGCTGCTTTGTTTCCTGATTTTAAATGCGATCTTGGGTCTGATGGTGGTTTACAGTGCCACCTCTGAAGATTCGGGGATGGTGATTCGCCAGGCGATCAGTTTTGGTGTGGGCTTTGTGGTGATGTTTATCTGTGCACAGGTGCCACCGAAGGTTTATCAAGCTGCCAGTCCATATTTTTATATGTTCGGTATCTTTATGCTGCTGCTGGTCTTTGTGATTGGTGAAAAGCGTCTTGGGGCAACCCGCTGGATTACGTTGCCGGGTGTGGGGAGTATGCAGCCGAGTGAGGTAATGAAGTTTGCCATGCCACTGATGATGGCTTGGTACTTTGCTCGTAAACCTTTCCCGCCGAAGTTTCTGGATATTGTCGGTGCTTTGGTGATTTTAGGCGTGCCATTTGTATTGGTAGCACTGCAACCTGATTTAAATATCGGTCTGGTGATCCCCGGGATTTTTGTACTGTTCCTGAGTGGCATGTCATGGCGTCTAATTGCTGGAGCTTTTGCTGCTTTGGCCGTTGCAGTGCCACTGCTGTGGATGTTCTTGTTGCAGGAATATCAAAAGAAACGGATTCTAACTTTATTCGATCCAGAATCAGATGCCTTGGGCGCAGGCTGGAACATTATCCAGTCCAAAATTGCCATCGGTTCAGGCGGAATTATGGGAAAAGGTTACTCACAAGGTACGCAGTCTCATCTAGGTTATCTGCCTGAACATCATACCGACTTCATCATGTCGACTTATGCCGAAGAATTTGGTTTTATCGGGGTGTTTCTGCTATTCAGCCTGTTTACGGCCATTATTATTCGCTGTCTGATTATTGGCATGAATAGCTTTCATAACTTTGGCCGTTTGTATGCCGGTGCGATCGGACTGACTTTCTTTTTCTTCGTGTTTTTAAACTCAGGCATGGTCAGTGGGATTTTACCTGTAACGGGTGACCCTTTGCCATTGATGAGTTATGGGGGTACAGCTGTGATTTCCATGTTGGCAGGGATGGGTATTGTGATGTCAATTCATACTCATCGTTAAAAAATTCAATGAAGTAAGTTTTCAAAGCCGGACCAGTTCTGGCTTTTTTATTGCTCATATTTATTAAAAGTAGCTTTATGCTATAAATATTCAATAACTTAGATAAATCGTATGTAATTTTTATTGTTGAGGGGAAAATGCATAAATTAATTATAGCCATTGGAATTTTGGGCTTATCTGTTTCAGCTTGGACCAAACCACTGAGTCAGGCTGAATTTAAGGCGCAAACCAAACAAAAATATGATGAGTTAGAGCTAAAACTTGCCGTGTTGAACTCATCGGTAGACCGACGTGAGCATCCTGCACTTATGATTGCTAAAGCCTGTGAATATGCAACCGGTTTAAAGCAGTTAAAGTATCTATCAGAACAGAATCTGCATCTTGCGACAGCGCAGGATGAATTCCGGTTTGTGAGTACACTGGATAATCAGTTTACTCAATCCCTTCAGGATTTGGGAACTACCTATGAACCAGGCTGTGTTTCACAAAAGAAATAAAGAACAAAAAGCCCTCAAATGAGGGCTTTGTTTTTGGCTGTTTAATACCTAATTAAGAAACCAGGTGTAATAACCCCATAGCATTAACGGCCAAGCCAGAAACGGACTAAATAGCCATTTCCAGAACCAGTGCTGAGGGATAAAGCCAACCCCGTGAATAAAACCGCCTGAAATCCCGATCATGATAAACATCATGGCGCGGTGGCTATATTCCCCGTTGGCATCCAGCATTGCAGCAGGATGAACCAGCAACACCGCTGCGAGTGGAAAAGCCAATAGGCAAGAAATCACCATTGCAAAAGGGTTAGATTTTTTTTCTATCTTTACTTGTTCAACTGCAGCGTCTGTCATCTCTTATTTCTCATCCAGGTCTTGATGATTTTCAATATATAGTGCACTGAGTACACCAGCGAAACAGGCCATCAAAATGCCGAGAATCCATGCGAAATACCACATAATTTTATCTCCTAAGACACAGCCTTAGTACAGGCTGTGTGAATTCTCTTGAATATGTTTTTTGGTAATCACGCCCCACATCTTGTAGTAACACCAAGTGGTGTAGCACAGAATCAGTGGAACGAAGATGCATGCAGCCACAGTCATCACAGTTAAGGTATTTTGGCTGGAGACCGCATCCCACATGGTTAAGCTTGCAACCGGATTAATGCTTGAAGGCATCAGGAATGGGAACAGGGCAAAACCGGCAGTCAAAATTGCACCGATCACTGCTAAAGATGAACCCAAGAAGCTCAAACCTGCTTTGGCTTTAGATGCAGCCAATACCACAATAATGCCACCTAAAATACCTGCAACTGGTGCCAGTATAGTGATTGGATAAGTGCTGTAGTTGTTCATCCAGCCTGGGTTGGCATTGGTCAGTACTTCTTTTGCTAGTGGATTAGCGATACCGTTAGTTTCGTAAGGAGTCACTAGGGTATAACCCTGGATACCACCGAAATATAACCATGCACCGACTGCCAGGAAAGCTACCAGATAAACAATCCCCATGATTTTGGTTGCTTTGGCAGAACGTTCACGTAAATCGCCATCTGTACGTAGCATCAACCATGCACCACCGTGTGCACACAGCATAGATAAGCTGACAACACCACATACCAGTGCAAATGGATTGAGCAGGGCAAAGAAGCTGCCAGAATAAGTCGAACGAACTGTTTCGTCTAATGTAAATGGAACACCCAGGAACATATTGCCGAATGCGACACCGAAAACCAGTGCAGGCACAGCACCACCAACTGCTAGGCCCCAATCCCAGGCATTACGCCATTTGGTATTTTCCAGTTTGGAGCGATAGTCGAATCCTACTGGACGCAGGAATAAGGCAAACAGAACAAGCAGAAGTGCCCAGTACATACCAGAAAAGGCAGTTGCATAAACCATTGGCCAGGCAGCAAACAGGGCACCACCCGCAGTAATAAACCAGACCTGGTTACCATCCCAATGCGGGGCAATCGTATTGATTGCCGCACGACGTTCTTCATCATTCTGACCCACGAATGGCATGATCGCCATGGAGCCCATATCAAAGCCATCAGTCAGGGCGAAACCAATCAGCAAGACGCCAACCAGTACCCACCAGATTATTTTGAGTAATTCATATTCGATCATGCTTGAGCCTCCTCATTTGCCTTTTTTGCAGCTTCAAGTTTCTCGAAGTGGTATTTACCAGTATGTAGAGAACTTGGGCCAAGGCGTGAGAATTTAATCATTAAGTACATTTCAATGATCAGCAGTACAGTGTAGAACGCTGCTAATGCAATGATTGAACCCCATACATCGCCTGTGCTTAAGCTTGAAGTCGATAAATGTGTAGGCAGAACCTCACCAATAGTCCAAGGTTGACGACCTACTTCAGCAACAAACCAGCCAGTTTGTGCCGCAATCCATGGAAGTGGTAGTGCAAATAATGCAAATTTTAATAACCAAGGTTTGTTTTCTGCATTGCGTTTAGCCACCGCAAAAGTTGCAAGAACAAATAGAACCAGCATCAGGAAGCCAGAAGCGACCATGGCACGAAATGCCCAGAACAGGCTTGGTACATGTGGAATAGTATCTTTTGCTGCTGCCTTAATTTGCTCGTCAGAAGCATCTACAACATTTGCAGTATATTTTTTCAGAAGCAGACCGTAGCCCAAATCTTTTTGAGTTTCTGCAAATGCAGCTTTCAGCTCAGGAGACTGATCACCAGCACGTAGTTTTTCCAGTTGTTCATAAGCCACCATACCGTTACGGATACGACCTTCATGTTCAACCAGTAGGTCTTTAATACCAGTAACAGGAGTATCTACAGAACGTGTAGCGATAATCCCCATAACATAAGGAATTTTCACAGCATAATCGGTAGACATGGTTTCTTTATTTGGGAAGCCAAATAAAGTAAATGCTGCAGGCGCTGGTTCAGTTTCCCATTCTGCTTCAATCGCAGCCAGTTTGGTTTTCTGTACATCACCAATTTCATAACCAGACTCATCGCCCAGCAAGATCACTGAAAGGGTAGACGCTAAACCGAAAATGGCAGCAATCGCAAATGAACGGCGTGCAAATGGCAGGTCACGTTTTTTCAGCATGTAGTAACTTGAAATCGCCAGTACGAAGATGGCACCAGTCACATAACCTGCAGAAACAGTATGTACGAATTTAACCTGTGCAACCGGGTTAAAGATCAGTGCTGCAAAGTCCACCATTTCCATACGCATGGTTTCATAGTTGAATGCTGAACCAACCGGGTTTTGCATCCAGCCATTGGCAACCAGAATCCACAGTGCAGACATGTTAGATCCCAGTGCAACTAACCAGGTCACGCCCAGATGCTGTACTTTGGATAAACGGTCCCAACCGAAGAAGAATAAACCAATGAAAGTAGATTCAAGGAAGAAGGCCATCAAACCTTCAATGGCCAATGGTGCACCGAAAATATCACCCACATAATGCGAATAATATGCCCAGTTGGTTCCGAACTGGAACTCCATGGTCAAGCCTGTGGTTACCCCTAAGGCAAAGTTAATCCCGAACAGTTTTCCCCAAAACTTAGTCATGTCCTTGTAAATTTCTTTGCCGGAAATCACATAGGTGGTTTCCATAATGGCAAGCAGAAATGCCAGGCCTAAGGTCAGTGGAACAAAAATAAAGTGATACATCGCGGTCATAGCGAACTGGAACCGCGAAAGATCGACCACGCTTTCAGAAATCATCAACGTGTCTCCTTGATTTGGGAAGGATTGCCGGCGATACGCTCGGCGACTTGAGTGTCAAAATCTTTTGGAATAGTAGGCGCATCAAACCAAATATTTTTAATTACCAGAAGTAGAATGATCTTGATAATTAAAATCGCAGTAATCTCTCTTACTGTTTTTTGGTTTAAATTTTTAGAAACTAAGCTCATGTGAACAAGCCTATTATGTGGTTTGTTATATATTATTAATCGATTGTAACTAAAAAATAAATAGACCAAATAGTTTAAATAAATATATATTTATAAGTTATTGAAAATATTAATAATATTTAATTAAAAGTTTGATAATTATTCTAAATATTTGTGATTATTTTTTGTAACAATAGATTATTTTAATCTGATTAAAATGGTTGGAATTTATTTTTCAAGTATATTAATCCTGATTATTTTGCTGGGGTTTTTATTCAGTTTTTATTCTAGTTAAAATAGTCGGGATTAATTAAAAAATAAAAAGAACCCGCATCAGGCAGGCTCTTTTCTAATATGAAATTGGGGAGGGCTTCAGAAGTCGTAACGCATACCGACCGATAGTCCGAAGCTGTCTTCACCACGTGCGCCAGCCACTGCATTGCTACGGCCTTGTGCCCAAGGTGTCAGATTTGAGTTTTCATCATTTAATACACTGGCCAGATTGCTGTAGATGCGGACTGCTGGGTCAAGACGATGTTCAATTCCAATCGCCAGTAAAGTAGCATTGGCATCATCGGCATCTACATCACGGTGAAAGACCTGTCCACGCAATGAGGTCTTGGCTGCGAATTTATATTCACCCGCGATGCCAAAGACCTGAGCATCAGGATTGACTTCGGTATTGTCATGCTGAAGGTACTGATACAGACCACCGAGTTTCAAGTCTGGCGTGATTTTGTAGGCACCTGCAATCCGGAAACCATCACGTTCACCACGACTGGCTTCTTCTTCATAATGTTCATATGCCGCTGCAAAATCAACTTTATCTTTTTGGTAGGTAAGGGCAAGGTCATAAGCCTTATCTTTATCTTTTTCACCATCCTTAGAAGCATCCGGGCTGTTGGCTTCATGCAGAGAAAGTGCACCTAGAACATTAAAGCCGTTACCGAATTTTGGTGATTTATATTCAATACTATTGGCATTACGTTCATCAAAACGCAGATTTCCCACCCGAGTCACGTTACGTACATCTCCGACCATATCTCCAAAGAAGTTAACTGGACTGCGCGCCACTTTAAATGGGCTGTCGAAACGGCCGATCCGTGCCTGGCCGAAATCACCTTTTAAACCGACAAAGGTATCGCGAGTAGCAAACTCGACATCATCATTTGCAGAGCCACTAGCAAAGTTAATTTCCTGCTCAATCTGGCCAAATACGGTCATGCCATTTTCAAGTGTTTGTTCAGCTTTAAATCCAAGGCGTGATGCATTGGAGGAAATTCCAACTTCATTATAATCCTGGCCATCATCCAGATAATCTAAAGACACATGTGCACGTCCATAGACTTTGACATCAGCAGCGACTGCCATGAGCGGTGTGAAAACGCTCGCCCCAATTGCGAAAATGCAAAGTGATTTTTTCATATAAAGCTCCAATCAGACTTTTTTAGGTCTTTTGAGGTGTATGCAGTAGCTCGGTCTTGGCTACCATCCTGTATTGGTGCTCAGTATTGAGGATGAATAAGTCAGTATGGTTAAGGAAATATTGCAGATCTATGAAATCTAAAAAGGGAGCAATTTTAATTTTTAAGATTCTGTGCAGGATTTTTTTTGCTTTAGTTAAAGCTGATCAAGTGAATGAGAAATACTGTTCTTAACAAAATTATTTGAGATGAATTCTGTATTTATTGATAATGATAAAAAATGAAAAATAAGGCATAAAAAATGGAGCCGAAGCTCCATTTTTAAGGACGAAGAATGAATTAAAGAGCAGCTTTAATTTTCTCTGCCAGTTGTTTGATTTTTTCCTGATCACCCATTTGTGCAGCATGTTTGCCGAGATTGTGCAAAGAGGTAGGTACCAGATGGAAATGAACATGCGGAACCGTTTGGCCCGCTGCAGCGCCAGAGAGCTGCATCAGTACAATGCCATCTACACCTAAACCTTTTTCAATCGCTTTGGCAATTTTTTGCACCACCTGAATGGTATAGGCTGCAACTTCAGGATCCAGGTCAAGCAGGGTGATTGCGGGTGTTTTAGGAATGACCAGAGTATGACCATCGGCCTGTGGCATGATGTCCATAAATGCAAGAACTTGGTCATCTTCATACACTTTAATTGCTGGAAGTTCACCACGCAGAATTCGTGCAAAAATATTTTGGTCATCGTAAGTCATAAGTGCATTCCTTGAGCAGAATTGAATTGTATTATTTACAGTTCAATTCTTTCTGACGTTCTTTGATCGCGTCAAGACGTTGCTGCTCTTTTTCTGAAAATTTTGGCTTGGTTGTGTAGCAATTGTCATTAAACTTTGCTTTTGCTTCAGGATCCTTGAAACAGAAACCTTTTGATGCATAAATGACATCATGGTCATTTTTCAATTTTTTGCATTCCTGTTCAGATGCAAGAACCGATGTTGAAGCCCCAAACAAAGTTGCAGAGCCGACGAGTGCTGCAACAAATAACTTATTCATAAGAGTTTCCTCAGGTATCACTGCATGTGGCTAGTCTATAGTCACAATATTAGGTTTGTTTATTATTATTCAATGGCGAGATATTACTCAATGGTAATATTACTCCATGATTCATACATTTTTACAGCACTGGAAAAGTCACTATTTTTATCCGACAGATTGCTAGCAGCTTGCACCAGACTTTGACCTAAAGCGAGAAGTGGTACTGCCAGTTTGGCATCGCGCGCAAGATCAAGTGCAATGCCTGTATCTTTGGCTAAAAGAGGCAGGGCAAAGGTAACAGGGAAGCTACGGTTCAAAACACGCTGTGGTAAAACGGTTTCAGTCACATTGCTTTTACCGCTTGATGCATTGATACAATCCAGCGCTTCATTCAGGTCAACGCCGTGCGCTTTCAGTGTGGTAAAGCCTTCTGCTGCTGCACACAGGTTTACAGCCAGTAACATATTATTTACCGCTTTTACCGCAAAGCCGGCACCTGATGTCCCCACATGCTTGATCAATTTGCCAAACGCCTGCATCGCTGGCAGGGCTTTTTCAAAGCCTTCCGCATTACCGCCGACCATCACAGTCAATGTGCCATTTTCCGCACCAATGGTCTGGCCACTCACAGGCGCATCCAGGAAAATCACACCCTGTTCAGCCAGTGCTTCTTCTAAGCGTCGGGCAGCGTCAGGAACACCGCTGGTACAGTCTACCCAGATACTGCCAGCTTTAAGGCTGAGGCCTTGGACTAATGCTTCAACATCGGCACTGGTCGGCAGGCAGGAAAAAATAATATCTGCCTGAACTGCCTGTTCTAAAGCGACAGCTTGGGTGCCATATTCAGCAGCATGTTCTTCAGCCTTGGCAAAAGTACGGTTCCAGACATAGACTGTCTCAAAATGCTTGGGTAAATGCGCTGCCATGCGATAACCCATTGCGCCTAAACCAATAAATGCCACTGACTGAATCATGTCATACCCTCTGAATAAAATAATAAATACCTGAAAATTGCCGGCTCTTCCGGAATTAAGCATCTATCCGGGTTGAGCGTTGTGCCAGCCAGGTGGTCAGTTTCGGCCAGAATGTATTGGCTGTTTTCTGATTGGACATCAGTCCAAGATGACCACCCGGGATAAGAGTAAACGTCTTATCGGTACTACTTGTCAATTCCATCAAAGGTTTAGCTGACTGTTCCGTAACAATCTGATCGGTTTTCCCAGCCCCGACCAGTAAGGAACAGTTAATATTTTTTAGGCCAATCGTTCGGCCGTTTAAAGTCATCGAGCCATTTTTTAAAGGATTTTGCAGCCATAAGTGCAGCACCATGTCCTGATTGATTCCACCCGGATAATCAATCATCTTGTTCAGAAAATTGCCCATGGTGGCATGTTCATAAACATCTTCAACATTTTCTAGGTTCATCAAAAACTGCTTCTGGCTTTTAAACCAGCCAATCGGATCAAGCAGCTTAAATCCCAATGCATTGATGATGCCGGGCGAATGAATATATTCCTTGGGAATCAATCCTTGGTGAATGGCCTGTTGCAGGTTTTTATTTTTAGAAATGAGCTTATTGGTGGTACTAAATAACTTGCCGACTCGACCTGAAGCATAACTGTCAATCGGACTGCCCAGCACAATCAGGTTTTTAACATGTTCAGGCGAATGCAATGCTGTATAAAGCGTGACGAAAATTCCTGCCATGCTCCAGCCATGCAGGGAAATAAACTGACTGCCTGAATGCGAGCAGATCCGTTCAATCGCCTGAGGAATCGCGCCGTCAATAAAAGACAGAAAGTTCAAGTGACGGTGTTTATAACGGAAACGTTTCCATTCCACTAAATAGACATCAAAACCGCTATGCTGAAAATGCTTGACCAGTGAACGGTAAGGATACAGATCATAAATATCCATATTGATCGCAAGAGGGGCAACAAAGACTAACGGCTCACGGTACTTTTTTTCAGGTGCTGCATAATAGCGAATTTTGCAGAACTCAGTCGCAGCAATATATTCAAAGGGTGTTTTTTGCGAAAGAATCAGGGAAGACGAGTTAAATAACCGCGCATTCAGGTGTTTTAATTTTTTCTTCTGGCGTTGAATATTTTGTTTTAACTGAATCATGTAAATAATTTATCCGTATACAAAGGAGAATTGGTCGAAGTCTAAGCAATAATTGCTTATTATGCCTTGACCTGAAATAGCTTAGACGCTCAAAATGTTGGCAATTTTTTACAAAAGGCAGCCTTTGGGCTGAAGTAAAGTGATGAGCCAGCAAGACGATTTTAACTATCAATTAGAAACTTTAGCCATCCGTACCGGTCACACCCGCAGCTTTGAGGGTGAGCATGGTGAACCGATTTTTCTAACATCGTCATTTGTTTATGAAAATGCGGCTGAAGCTGCAGCGAAATTTTCAGGCCAAGAGCCGGGTAATATTTACTCTCGCTTTACCAATCCAACTGTTGCCATGTTTGAAAAGCGTCTGGCTGCTTTAGAAGGCGCAGAACGTGCTGTTGCGACCAGCTCTGGTATGGCTGCCATTATGGCTGTAGCGATGGCTTACCTGAAAGCAGGTGATCATGTGATCTGTTCGCGCGCAGTATTTGGTTCAACAGTTTCTCTATTTGAAAAATACGTGGCTAAATTTGGTGTCGCAGTTGAGTTTGTCGACTTGACTGATCTGGATGCATGGAAAAATGCCATCAAGCCAGAAACCAAATTACTCTTTGTTGAATCTCCATCAAACCCACTGGCTGAAGTGGCAGATATTCAGGCTTTGGCAGATATTGCGCATGCCAATGATGCATTGCTCGCGATTGACAACAGCTTCTGTACACCAGTGTTACAACAACCACTCAAATTTGGTGCAGACTTAGTCGTATATTCTGCGACTAAATATCTGGATGGCCAAGGCCGTGCACTCGGTGGCGCTGTAGTAGGTAACCATAAATTGCTTGAAGAAATCTTCGGTTATGTACGTACCACTGGTCCTTCTATGAGCCCGTTCAATGCCTGGGTATTCCTGAAAGGTCTGGAAACTTTACGTTTACGTATGCGTGAACATTCTGCCAATGCACAAAAACTGGCTGAGTTCTTAAATGCACATCCGAAAGTAGAAAAAGTTTACTATGCTGGTTTGCCTGAACATATCGGTCATGAACTGGCTGCAAAACAACAAACCGGTTTCGGTGGTATCGTATCTTTCGAAGTGAAAGGTGGCCGTGAAGGCGCCTGGAAAGTAATTGACAATACCCAGTTCATTTCAATCACTGGTAACTTAGGTGATGTGAAATCAACGATTACTCATCCAGCAACAACCACGCATGGTAAATTGTCTCCAGAAGCCAAAGCAGCAGCGGGTATTCGTGAAGGTTTAATTCGCGTTTCTGTTGGTTTGGAAGAGATTGATGATATTATTCGCGACATTACACGCGGTTTAGATCTAATCTAATTTTATAAATATATGTTCGGAGATCTTTATGAACATTAATATGTTGATGCAGCAAGCACAGCGCATGCAAAAAGAAGTCGAAAACAACATGAAAAAAGCCAAAGAAGAGCTTGCGCAAACTGAAGTGCATGCTGAGGCTGGTGGCGGTCTGGTGAAAGTTACCATGACTTGCCGCAATGTGGTGAAACGTATCGAAATCAATCCTGAACTGTTACAGGACGATCCAGATATGATCGAAGATCTGATTGCAGCAGCGATGAATGATGCAGCGCGTCAAGCAGAAGCGATCTCTGAAGAGAAAATGAAATCTGCAAACTCAGGTATGGGCTTACCACCTGGTCTGGCTGGTTTATTCTAAGGAAGTATGCGCAATGTTTAGTGATCGTTTTGATCAACTGGTTCAAGCATTACGCATTTTGCCAAGCGTTGGGCCGAAATCGGCCCAGCGTATGGCTTTGCATTTAATCATGAAAAATCGTGAAGGGGCGATCGGTCTGGCACATGCCTTAACTGAAGCAACCGATCACATTCATGAATGCTCGATCTGCCATTCATTGACGGAAGATGAAGTCTGTAATATCTGTACCTCACTTGAGCGTGATGATGAACTGCTTTGTGTCGTGGAATCACCGGCAGATGTCATGGCAATTGAGCAAAGCGGCAGTTTCCGCGGTAAATATCATGTTCTGGGTGGTCATCTGTCACCTCTAGATGGAATCGGGCCTGAAGAAATCGGTATTCCATATTTACTGCAACGCTTAAGTCAGGGACAGATCAAGGAAGTGATTCTGGCTACCAATGCGACTGTTGAAGGACAAGCAACCGCACATTATCTGGTTGAAGCCAGTAAACATTTACCGGTGCAAATGACGCGTATCGCTCAAGGGGTGCCTCAAGGCGGAGAACTGGAGTATGTCGATAGTCATACATTGAGTCAGGCAGTGCATAACCGGATGCGAATTAAGTGAAATATTAATTATATTCTCTTAATATAAAAAATATATTATTAAAAATATAAACTAGATAAGCTATATTCGAAAAATATGGAACAAAAAGTGTGATTTGGTTGTCATATTTTTATATAAAAATTCTATATATCGGGTAATATAGCTTCATCGAGCATCTAATTTTAGACTCAGTCTTTATGTTTCAATTTATTCAACATCAGCACGACTTAAATCATGTCCTGAATCTTATGGATCAAAATCCGGTCTATGGCTTGGATACAGAATTCATTAAGGTAGACACCTTGTGGCCAAAACTTGGTGTTTTTCAAATCAATGTCAATAACAAGGTCTACCTGCTGGATGGAACAACACTGGATCTGAGTGAATTTCTGAATAAGATTTTTAATGCTCAACAGAATATTTTCCATGCCTGTAGTGAAGATATTGACCTGATTTATCACTACACCCAGAAAAAAGCCCTGAGTAATGTCTTTGATACACAGGTCGGCATGTCATTCCTCGGACATGGTTTGCAGGTCAGCTATCAGAATGCCTTGAAACAGATGCTGGATGTCGATATTGAAAAAGATCAGACCCGCTCTAACTGGCTGGCACGACCTTTAAGTTCTGAACAGTTACTGTATGCAGCCAATGATGTGCATTATCTGGTGCAGTTGTCGGATAAAGTCAAACAGGATCTGGAAAGCAAATATCTGCTCGATTTCGCTCTTGAAGATTGCCGTTTTTTGACCCATGAAATTGGTGAAGAAACGCCGACTGCCTTACTTTATCAGGATGTCGGTAATTATCGCCATTCACGCCGTCAATTGATGCAGTTACAACAACTGGCTGTATGGCGTGAGCAGATTGCCAAGGCGTTGAATCAGCCGCGTAGTTTTATTTTGAAAAACTCGACCATGATTGATCTAGTAGAGAAATTCCCGCGCAATAATTTCCAGCTCAGTCAGATGAAAGACATCCGGGCCAATATTGTCCGTGAACATGGCAAGACTATTCTTGATCTGTTGAAATTCCTGCCTGATCAGGCCGACTGGCCACTGCGTCTGGCACGCCCAATCCGCCATTCATCCAGAGAGATTGGTGAGAAGGTCGAAACAATGATCCAGAATATATCCAATGAAATCTCTGTACCTAAAGAAGTGCTGATGCGCAAGAAATGGCTGAATGCCTTATATCAGCATGTGGTATGTCATAAGGATGAACAGGATCTGCCAAACTACTTGCTCGGCTGGCGCTATGAGTTATTAACTCTGCCGCTAATTAAGGTATTGCATCAGGATGAGTCTTATCTGTCGACCCAGATGAAAGTGGTTGAGTGATTTTTACTGGATTGATTAAAGATAAAGCAATTATACAAAATCACGACTGATGCATTTGAAGCGGCTAATGTTTCTGTCGTTTTTTTGATGTATCCTTGCGATTGTTTTTTCAGAAAAGTCGTTTGAAACATGCAAGTGTCTATCTACAAATCTAGCAAAAAAGATGAAATGTATCTTTATGTGGCGCGTCCTGCAGATGAGAACGAAGCCGAAACATTTGAACCACTAGAGGTATTGGCTGAACCGGTACGTGTTGCGTTTGGTCGTGCGACTTTTGTCATGCATCTTGAATTGAGTGAATCGCGTAAACTGGCACGTGCCAATGTTTTACATGTGATGGATTCAATTTCTACCCGTGGTTTCTTCCTGCAAATGCCACCAGAAGGTTTGATTAACCCGAATGCGCCAGCACCAGAAGGTCTTCGTGGGGCTTAAGCTCAGTTCAGGAGTTGTGAAATGAATGGTTTTGTAGCTGTATTGGACTCAATTCCTGATCAGAGTATTGCGTTTGCAGTGTATCTGCTGGGCAGTCTGATTGCGTTAGCCTGCTGGTATGGCGTGACCAAGCGCATGCCAAAAGCAATGGGCGGTTTTTTATGGCTATTGGCCTTTGCCGTGCTGTTGACTCCAACCGTTTCTGAAGGCAGCAATGCTTCAGTTGCGCCCGCTATTTTCGGGCTGCTGTTTGGGATTCTGACCAAGGAATATGAACTCGTTTGGATTAATGCGTCACTTATTTTATTTGTCATTGGTATCGGGTCTGTGATTGGCTATTGCTGGTCGACCTATGCATCCAGTAAAACGGGTCTTGGGTCAAACAAGAAAAGTTCACCGCTGTAAATAAAAAAATAAGGTTCAATCATGTCTGCTGATATTCAACAATTCTCAGGTACGGATCAGTACATTGCCACTGACAGTTTAAAACTGGCTGTGAAAGCTGCGCGTAGTTTGCAAAAACCCTTGCTAGTTAAAGGTGAGCCGGGTACAGGTAAAACCCTGTTGGCTGAACAAGTGGCACAAAGCCTTGGACTGAAGCTGATTACCTGGCATATCAAATCAACGACCAAGGCACAGCAGGGCCTGTATGAATATGATGCGGTATCACGCTTACGTGATAGTCAGTTAGGTGATGATCGCGTTTATGACATCAAGAACTACATCAAGCCGGGTAAACTCTGGGAAGCATTTACCAGTGAAGAACGCTGTGTATTGCTGATTGATGAGATCGATAAAGCAGACATCGAGTTCCCAAATGACTTGCTGCATGAACTCGACAAGATGTCTTTCTTCGTTTATGAAACGGGTGAAACCATTACTGCTACCCAGCGTCCGATTGTCATCATCACTTCAAATAACGAGAAAGAGCTTCCAGATGCTTTCTTGCGCCGTTGTTTCTTCCACTATATCGAGTTTCCGGATGAAGCGACCATGCGTGAAATTATCGATGTGCATTTTGAGAATATTTCAGCAACGCTTGTCAATGAAGCTCTGCAAGTCTTCTTCAAGTTACGCCAGATTCCAGGTCTGAAAAAACCACCTTCAACTTCTGAACTGATCGACTGGTTAAGTCTGTTAATGGCAGATGATATGCCGGAAGACATTTTAAGAAATACCGACAAGTCCAAAGCGATCCCGCCTTTGTACGGCGCGTTGATCAAAAATGAGCAGGATGTGCAACTGCTTGAACGTCTAGCCTTTATGTCGCGTCGCTAAGGGAGAAACACGCATGTTTGTGCGATTGTTTTATACCCTTAGAAAATATGGCGTACCGGTTTCTACCCGTGAGTTGATTGATCTGAATCAGGCGGTAGCGGCAGGCGTGGTTTTTGCCGATCAGGACGAGTTTTATCAGCTTGCTAAAACTGTGATGGTCAAAGACGAGCGCTACTTCGACAAGTTCGATCGCGCCATGAAAGATTATTTTGATGGTATCGCGACTTTTGATCTGGATGAACTGCTGAATCAGGTGCATAAACTGCCCAAAGACTGGTTTGATCTAGAACTTTTGGAAAAGCATTTAACTCCTGAACAGCGTGAAGAACTAAAAAAGGCCGGATCGCTTGAAGAACTAATGAAAATGCTGGAAGAGCGTCTGCGTGAACAGCATAAAAAACATCAGGGCGGTAACAAGATGATTGGTACTGGTGGCACGTCGCCATTTGGTGCCTATGGTGATCATCCTGAAGGTGTGCGCATTGGTGGGCCGGGGCGTAAACGTTCCGCAGTCAAAGTCTGGGAACAGCGTCAATACCGTAATCTGGATGATGATCAGATTCTTGGTAGTCGTCAGATGCAGATGGCATTGCGCCGTTTGCGTAAGTTCGCCCGTCAGGGTGCGGCTGAAGAGCTGGACATTGATAGCACTATTCGTGAAACCGCCAAACAGGGCATTCTGGATGTGCAATTGGTGCCGGAGCGTCGTAACCGCATTAAAGTACTAATGCTGTTTGATATCGGCGGATCGATGGATGCGCATATTGCTCAGTGTGAAAAACTGTTTAGCGCCGCCAAGACCGAATTCAAGACTCTGGAATATTTCTATTTCCATAACTGTCTGTACGACTATGTCTGGAAAGATAATGTCCGTCGTTCCAGCTCGCGCATGAATACCTGGGATCTGTTCAATACCTATGGACGGGATTACCGGGTGATTGTAGTGGGTGATGCCAGCATGGCACCCTATGAGTTGAACTCCGTTGGTGGTTCGGTCGAATATATGAATGATGAGGCAGGACAGGTCTGGTTACAGCGTCTGCGTCAGCATTTTGATAAAACCGCCTGGCTCAATCCTGAAGAAGAAAAATACTGGCATTACACGCATACTATTGGCCTGATTAAGCAAATCTTTGAAGATCATATGTTTCCAATGACCTTAAAAGGCATTGAGGATATGACCAAATATCTGGCGCGTTGATTCCATTTATCTATAAGTGACTTTATCTATAGTTATTAGTGCTTTAAAACGAATTATTCTAGTATAAAGTCACTTGTTATACCTTATTCCAATATTCAGGAATTATTATGGCTCATCAAATTAATGGTATTGCGTTGCCCAATGAAGAGGGCTTCTTTGGTCAATATGGCGGTCAGTTCATTCCACCAGATCTAAAACAGGCCATGGATGACATCAATGTTGCCTATCAGGAAATCCGTCAAACTGAAGAATTCCAGAGTGAATTAAAAGACCTGTTTGCTAACTATGTCGGCCGTCCTAGTCCTTTGTTTCATGCTAAACGCCTTTCTGACCAGTTAGGTGGAGCACAGGTCTATTTAAAACGTGAAGACCTGAATCATACCGGTGCACATAAAATCAATCACTGCCTGGGTGAAGCACTGCTGGCGAAATACATGGGTAAAACCAAAGTCATTGCAGAAACTGGTGCAGGTCAGCATGGTGTGGCATTGGCCACTGCATGTGCCTTGGTGGGTATTCCATGTGAAATTCATATGGGCCAGGTGGATATCGAAAAAGAACATCCAAACGTCGTTAAGATGAAAATTTTGGGTGCTAAGCTGATTTCTGTGACGCGTGGTACAGCGACCCTTAAAGATGCAGTCGACAGTGCTTTTGAAGAATACTTGAAAGATCCGAAAAACTATATCTATGCGATTGGTTCGGTGGTAGGACCGCATCCATTCCCAATGATGGTGCGTGATTTCCAGTCCATTATTGGCGATGAAATCAAGGTTCAAACCAATGAACGCTTCGGTGCAAACCCAGACTTTGTGGTGGCATGTGTGGGTGGTGGTTCAAATGCTATGGGTGCATTCACGGCATTTCTAAATGATCCAGAAGTTAAACTGGTAGGTGTAGAGCCTGCAGGTCATGGTTTAAATACCGATAAGCATTCCGCAACGCTGACTTTGGGTAAACCAAGCCAGTTGCATGGTATGGCATGCTATGTGCTTGAAGATGAGCAGGGTGAACCTTTACCTGTGCATTCGATTGCTTCTGGCCTGGATTATCCAGGCGTAGGGCCACAGCACAGCCTGCTTAAAGATCTAGGTCGTGTGGAATACACTACGGCGACAGATCAGGAGTGTCTGGATGCCTTTATGACCCTGTCACGCGTTGAGGGAATTGTGCCAGCATTAGAAAGCTCACATGCAGTGGCTTGGGCAATTCGTGAAGCGGGTAAACTGCCTAAAGAAACTAAGATTGTAGTGAATCTTTCAGGTCGTGGTGATAAAGACTCTGATTACGTGGCAGAGAAACTCAGTCTTTAATTTGATTTATTGTCATGATCAAAAAAATCCCAGTCTTAAGACTGGGATTTTTTATATCTGATCCGGTTTTGATATGGCATTATCATTTCTTTGTAATGACATTTTGAGCTTGAATCTTAATTTACGTATTTAACTAAGAAAGAATTTTAGCCTGAAATATACTGTTGTAACTGATCAATCAGCTTACGTTGATCTTCCATTGCAGCTTTGACCAAGTCACCAATCGAAATCAGGCCAATCAGTTTGTCATTTTCAACTACAGGTAAGTGGCGTAAATGGCGGTCAGTCATTAATGCTAAGCAGTCTTCAACAGAAGTTGCAGAAGTCACGGTTATGACTTTAGGTGTCATAATTTCATTGACCGTGGTATCAAAAGAGGTTCTTTGCATCAATGCGATTTTACGGGTGTAATCACGCTCTGACAAAATGCCGACCACACTGTCTTCGTGGGTAACGACCAGCGCCCCGATTCCTTTTTCTGCCATCAGGCTAATTGCTTCTAAAACTGTAGAGTCTGGACGGATGGTATAAACTGCCTGATGTACTTTATCACCGAGCACTTGTGCTACGTTGGTCATTCTATTGAGTCCTTTTTATCTAATTATTATGAGTCCTAGAGTATGTATCCAACTGACCATCTCTAGGTGTCTATTTTATGTCTTTATAAATAACATGTTTTTAGGCAAAGTGCAGTCTTTGTTGTGAAAAAAACAGGTGGCGCATCTGTGGAATTGATAATTTTAGTTTAGTGCCATTACCGCTACATAAAGTAGGGGTCACGGCTAGTCGGGACAGTGTAGGTAATAAGTTATTTTCGAAATCTTCCGGGTTAATTCTACGGGGTACATAACCTGGCCAATGTTCCTTGGCATAATTTTTGGCATCCAGAGAATTAAGCCAGAATGGAAAAATATAATCTTCCTGATCGCGCATCATCGCCCAACCCTGATGATAGACGCCCCACAAAACGCCGCAATACATCATAGATTTGAGGATGGTCAGCCTCAAAAGAAAGTTTTTACAAATCGGGTCGTATTGAATAATTTTTCGCATTGTCGTTAAAATAAAGTGCTATTAGAGTTCAGCTCTATTCTAGAAAGTTCCAGTGAAATTACTGTTTCAGCTTTGCAAGCAATCGTAATAAATTATGTCTTAATTGCAGTATTTCGAAAAAATGGCATAAAAAAACGTCACCGAGGTGACGTTTCTTCAGGCTTGCATGGTAGCCATGTTCTGCCAGTATTGCGCTTTGAGTGAATCTCGTTCTACACGAAAACCCTGATAATACAGTTCAGCTAAAAAGAGAGCTGCTTTACCGTGACCGGCGCGCGCTGCATCTTCTAATTGTTTTACTGCATCGACAAAGTTCATTTGCGATTGAATGGTATTCACTGCATCTGCATACAGATGTTCCAAATCATGTTGAGAGATATTCTGCATAATATAAAAACTCCTTAATTTTAATTATGATTTCGGATAGACTTTTAAGTCTAAATACAAATATAACTTAGTATTATTAAACTAATATTACAAAATAATGGAAAAGTCAACTATATCAGCTTTCCTGTTTACTTAATTTATAGTTTGTACGATCAAACTATACACAATTGGAAGTTTGGTTGGTATAGATTTTAACAATAGAACAAAAGAAAAGGAGAACAACATGATGCAAAGAACTCTTGAAGGGCTCAGTTTTGATATGCCCCCAACAGCCAGTCAGATTACAGAATTGGCGCATGTACACCGTAAAAAACTGGATGAGGCAATTTATGACAAATATACCCATCTAGGTGATTACAGTCTGGCTCAACGTAAAGAAGTTTATGATTTTACCCGCGCTCTGGACGAAACCCAGCGTGCAGAGTTTTATAGTCACTATAATGATGAATTGGTCCGAATTGCAGATGAAGATCGACTGCATCCACCTGAAGCAGAAGCCGGCTTAAGCAAGTTTGCAATTTTACTGGTTTTAGGTCTGGTGGCTATGGTCATTGCCTGGAGTGTGTACGAATTGTTGAAATCCTAATCGATTTATAGTCATATCGAGATGTGTATTTATACTGGTCATTCAATCTTTGGCTTGAACTTCATGGGGCCCAGCCATACACTAGCTGCAACTTGAGGTAGTGTATGGCTATAGATAGCAAAAAATTAAGCGATTTTCTGAATAAAATTAAGCTTGAACAAATTTATAATGCGGTTGTTATTTTCATTGTGGCATTAATTTTATGTCTGGCCACATTTGCCATTTATCGTCCATTGACGACTTCTCAACTTAATTTACTTCAGCAACTTGCAGAACAGCAGAGCTTACCTCAAACCCAGGATATGGCTCAGGCTTTGCTGCAACAGCACCGCATCCATCGCGGTCAATATCTTAAATTGATGCAGGCGTATCAGCAGGAATCTCTACGGGCTCGTCAGCTTCCGCCGGTTTCTGTGGATATGCCTTAGGTATTGGAATCGTATTCGGCAGTGGTGTAGAAGGATCTAACAGGTTCTGTTTCAATCGTAGTTTTAATGCCTCTTTATCTAACTCTTGACTTACCACGACCAGCGTTAAACGTTCTGGATGCAGATGTTTGCGCACGGCATTTTGCACATCTGCTGCGGTAATTTTGGCTAGACGTTCTGGATAGCGTGATAGATAGTCGGCTTGCTCTGCATAAAAGCCCATCGTGCCTAACTGGGCATTGATCGTGGCATTGCTGCTGTAATTATTCGGAAATGCTCTTAACATCCCGGCCTTGGTTTCTTCCAGGCGCTTAGTATCAATCGGCTGATTTACAAAGTTGATAAAAGCCTGATGGGCGACCTGAATGCTATCCAGTAATTGATCTTGTCTAGTCGAATAACGGAAGCTAAATATACCGGGTGCCTGACTAAAGCTGAAAGTACTATAGGCACCATAGGTATAGCCGCGTTTTACCCTTAATTCCTGCATTAATACTGCATTAAATCCGCTACCACCAAACATGCGATTAGCCACTTCTAGAGCAAGCCGATCTTCAGTAAAACGGTTTGGTCCTAAGTGGCCGAAGGTCACATGCGCTTGGGATGAGTTATAAGGCAAATGCACGATATCAAAACCCGATTTTTCTTCAGGTTCAGCTAATGCAACAGCTTTCTGTCCTTGAGGCAAATTGCCTGCAATTCGTTCAGAAAGTTCCAGTGCCTGTTTAGAACTGAGTTTGCCGGTAATGGCAATATTCATGTTTTGTGCTACCAGAAACTGGTCGCGGAATTTTTTCAGTAAATCAGCCGTAATTTTTTTGGTACTACCAATGGTGCCGGTAATGGGTTCGGCATAAGGATGCTGACCATACAATGCCCGATAAAACCGGATATCCATCAGTTTACTTGGATTTTCCTGAAGCTGTTTTTGTCCTACTTGAGTATTACTGAGTGCTAACTGAATACTCGAAGGCTTGAATGTAGCATTTTTGAGAACTTCCATCATCATACCCAAAGCAGGTTCCATTTTCTTGGGATCTGACAAAGTTCGCAGGCGAACGACAAACATATCGCGATAAGCCTGTACGCTAAATTGTGCGCCTGTGGCATCAAAGACTGAAGCTACCTGTGCGGCCGTATATTTATCTGTTCCTTCGCGCATCAGTTTGGCTGCTGTGCTGGATAAGCCAAATAAACCTTTAGCAATTTCCTGATCTCGTGCTGATCCGGCATTAAAGGTCAGTTGAATATCGACCATAGGTAAATCACGGGTTTCAACAAATAAAGTGCGAACTTTGTAGTGATTATTCAGGTCATGAATAAAAGGTGCTTGAAATGCCTGCTTTTGATTAATGTTTTTTAAACTTTGCAGGAGAGGGATCGCTTGTAACTGACTGGGATTATCATTCAGATCAGGTTGGGTATCTAAATAATTTTCTGCCCAAAGGCTTGAACTGAGGCTTAAGCTGGTTAAAAGGATAAGAGAGCGAACTTTAGACATTGTAATAACCATTATTGAGCTTTCTGTTCAGGCAAAAGGTAGAGCGTACTTAAATTTTCACGGACAAAATAGGCATTAGCAACCCGCTGAATGTCCTCTGCACGGACACTGTCATAATGCTGAGGCAGTTCATCCATCAGGCGGTAACTCAATCCGTTTACTTCAAGGTTTCCAATCATTTTGGCCTGTCCGCTCAGACTGTCCTGACTATAAATCAGATTTGAAATAAAGCGTGTGCTGATCCGTGCCAGTTCATACTCAGAAATAGCTTCAGTTTTTAATAAATCAATTTCTTTCTGGATGGCCGTTTGTGCTTCTGTCAGATTTACACCTAGAGCCGGAAGTGCGGAAATACCAAACAGGCTATCTCCACGGTTATAAGGATCATAGGATACACTCACAGAAGTAAGCACTTTGCGGTCGCGAACCAGACGATCCTGCAACCGAGAAGAAATCCCACTATCCAGCAGGCTGCGAATAATGGTTAGAGCATAGGCATCTTGAGGATTCTTGGCGGTAGCTAGAGATTTCACATTCCAGGTCATATACAGATTAGGCACCTGAACATTGCTCTCAATTTCCATATGACGATAGCCTAAGCGCTCAAACTCGAGTACATCATTACGTGAGGGTGTGGGACGCGCCGGAATATCACCGAAATATTTCTGTACCTGAACGAGAGCTTCTTGCACATCTAAATCACCGACAATCACCAGAATGGCATTATTCGGGCTATACCAGTCTCGATACCATTTTTTAACATCACTGAGCTGAATATTATTGAGCGTTTTCATGTGACCAATCACAGGCTGACGATAGTGACTGGTGGGGTAACTGATCCATCTAAATCGTTCAAATGCCTGGGCACGCGGATTATCATCAGTACGCTGACGCCGTTCTTCCATCACTACTTTAATTTCCGGATCAAAATCTTGCTGGCGTAACAAGAGGTTGTTCATGCGGTCAGATTCAAGTTCGAGCGCCATCGGGAAATAGGCTTTGGGATAGAGTTGATAATAGTTCGTGTAATTGGTAAAGGTTGCGGCATTAATACTGCCACCATAAATCCGGCTCAGGCGGGTAAATTCATCATTGGGAACCTTGCTCGTGCCTTTAAACATCATGTGTTCCAAGGCATGGGAGACGCCGAGAATATTACCAGATTCGTCGCTACTGCCGACTCTATACCAGATTTGTGTCATCACCATCGGGGAGCGATGATCTTCCCGGATAATGACTTTTAAGCCATTACCTAAATAGGTTTCGATGGTAGTGCGGGATAATTCACTCTGTGTTGCGGCATGCACCGGGCTAAAACCAAAACTCAGGATGAGTACTGCAACAGGAGAAATCCGCTGTTTGATGATTCTGGATAAGGAGGAGATAGCAAAAAAAGATATGGACACAAAGTCTTCCAATGAATAGATATTTGTATTTAGGATTATTTTTCAGAAATCTTGTATTGAAAGCAACCAAACACTGTTATTTTTTGGTTGTTTATTCATGGATTGGATTGCCCGCTCAAAACCCTGCAAGTTATGCTAGAATTCAATTTTTTAACGCAATGCTTTTCAAGGATTCGGCATGCAACAGCAATCTAATGGGCAAAACAAATTTTTGATTGATGCTGATATCGGAGATGATGATGTCACATTACCGAGTTTACCTGCGGTTAATGTGCCAATTGTAGAAACACCAAGCGCAACTGCTGAAGTTTCTGCACCTGTAGCGACAGAAGCTCAGGAAGAAGAACCTGCTACAAAAGGCGGTTTCTTTAGCCGTATGAAAGAGGGTTTAACCAAAACCCGTAAAAATCTTGCCGATGGGATGGTCAATATCCTGATTGGTGGCAAAGAAATTGACGATGAATTATTAGAAGAAGTTGAAGAACAGCTTTTGGTTGCAGACATCGGTGTTGATGCGACTAAAACAATTATTGCCAATTTGACTGAACGTACCGCACGTGGTGATCTGATCTATTCTCACTCGCTGTATAAAGCGCTTCAGGAAGAACTGGTGGCTCTGTTGGCTCCGCGTGTAAAACCGCTGCATATCGATCCAAACAAAAATCCTTATGTAATTCTGGTGGTGGGTGTAAATGGTGTAGGTAAAACCACGACCATTGGCAAACTCGCAAAACGTCTGCAAGGCGAAGGTAAAAAAGTCATGCTGGCTGCGGGTGATACTTTCCGTGCTGCTGCAACTGAGCAGTTACAGATCTGGGGTGAACGCAACAATATCGCCGTCGTAGCCCAAGGTCATGGTGCTGACTCTGCTTCTGTCATTTTTGATGCTTTCGAAAGTGCACGTGCCAAAGGTGTGGATGTTTTAATTGCAGATACTGCAGGCCGTTTGCATAACAAAGGTCACCTGATGCAGGAATTGACCAAGGTTAAACGTGTCATGCAGAAGATTGATGCGACTGCGCCACATGAAGTGATGCTGGTGGTGGATGCCGGTACAGGACAGAATGCCATTAATCAAGTTGAAATGTTTGATGAAGCAGTAGGTTTAACGGGTTTAACCATTACCAAGCTGGATGGTACTGCAAAAGGTGGTGTGCTGTTTAATATTGCCAGCCGTACCCATGTACCGATTCGCTTTATCGGTGTAGGTGAGAAAATTGATGACTTACGTCCATTCTCGGCAAAATCATTCGTTGCTGCATTGTTTGAAACTGAAAAATAATTAATGCGACTTGCGTCACATAAACTCCGCTAAATGCGGAGTTTTTTTGTTTTTAAGGAGTTTGAATGCTCTAAAAAGCAGCATAAAAAAATAGCAAATCCTGCCTGCCTGAATAAACCCATTATAATTGTATGGGATTTTCCTGATGATTGAAGTTCAGGCTATATGTAGAGGGTAGAAAATGGCATTACTCAATAAAATTGGGCAGGTATTAACAACTGACCTGACTAAGGATTTTAAATTTCCTAAAAAAAGTAAAGCAGTTGAAAATTTAGAATTCACTTTTGTTGAGAAATTAAAAAAGTGCCGTGGGACCTATCAGCTAGGTAAGCGTGTGCATTACAGTCAGGCTTATCTGACCGAGCTGATTCAGGAAGCTGTGCATAGTTGTCCTTCAGCCTATAATTCACAAAGTGCACGCATTATCGTGCTATTTGCCGATTCACATCATCAATTCTGGAATATTGTGAAAGACATTCAACGCTAGCATGTGCCGGCATCGGTCTATGAAGGGATTAGAATCAAGCTGGATCAATGTGCAAATGCCTATGGCACGATTTTATTCTATGAAGATCAGCGCGCCATTCAGCAATTACAGAAAAAGATTCTATTTAGTGCCGATGATTTTCCACTGTGGTCAGAGCAGACTTCTGGCATGGTACAGTTTGCTGCGTGGACTGCGCTGGCAGATGCTGGTCTAGGTACTTCTTTGCAACATTATAATGCGCAGATCAATCACCCTGTAGCTGAGCATTTTAAGATTGATGAAAACTGGTTGCTACGTGCTCAGCTCTGTTTCGGTTCAATTGAAGAAGCAATAGAAGATAAAATTGAGTCTGTAAACCCAGACAGCTTCCAGGTATTTAGCTAAGACCTGTGATTCTTGAAATTAGTATGTGCTAAGGTGACTGATACAAAGGATCAACCTTAACATCTCTGAGAATGTTCTATAAATAAAACACATTGTTATCGAAATAAGACTGTTTTGGGTAGTGAAAATGCTTAGGATGATCTTATCGGTTTTTAATAATCAAAATAGAACGAGGTGAGATCATGGCATTTCTAGATCATATTAAAAAACGCCGTAGTATTTATGCCATTGGGAAAAATGTCAGCCTGGATCAGGCAGAAATTGAAACCATCATTAAAGAGGCGGTGAAACATAGTCCATCATCTTTTAACTCGCAATCTTCACGCGTGGTGATTTTGTTTGGTCAATCACATGATACTTTTTGGCATATTGTGCGTGAAACTTTACGCGACCTGGTATCAGCAGATGCTTTTGAGGCTACCAATAGCAAAATAGATGGTTTTGCGGCAGGTTATGGAACGGCACTGTTTTATGAAGACCAGAATGTTATTAAAGGAATGCAAGAGAAATTTGCGCTGTATGCAGATAATTTCCCGATCTGGTCAGAGCATGCTAGCGGTATCGCGCAGTTTGCAACCTGGACAGCTTTGGCTGAACATAATATTGGCGCATCACTACAGCACTACGATCCGATCATTGATGAAGAAGTAGCGCAAACTTTTAGTATTCCATCGAACTGGAAACTTCGTGCTCAATTGGTATTTGGTTCAATCGAAGCGCCTCCAGGTGAAAAAACCTTTGTGGATGATGCAGAACGATTTAAGACCTTTGCATAATCGATTTAGAGATGAGAAAGAAGTACTGTTAAGTACTTCTTTTTTTATGTGTGATACAGCAGAAATCAGAAGATAGATAGTCTGATAAATGCTGAGTAAAGTGCTGTAGAGGAAAAGCATTTGTCATAGAATTGTCATTTGTACACGGCATAGTGCAATGAAAATTTTATATATTAACCGGAATGAGTGAGAGACATGGATTTACGTATCACAGTAGCTGTAGTTGCATTATTGGGCAGCACATCAGTTTTTTCAGCCGTGACATTAACCGTACCTGAAGAAATCAAGATGATTGCAGTGAATGATCAGGAAGTACGTTCAGGTCTATTGCGCTCAGATCAAACTTATAAACTGGATGCTGGTACGAATGCGATTAGTGTTCGCTATACTGAATTTTTCCAGCACAATGACAATTCTCATGACATTTTAAAATCTGGCGTAGTAACTGTAAAAACTCCAGAACTTAAAGATGGTGAAGCTTATAAATTGGCTTTAATTAACGCGCCTAAAAATTTTGATGAAGCGAAAAAATATAAAGATCAGCCAATTATTGGTTTATATGATGCAAAAAATCAGCTTCTGGTTCAGCAGGCGGGAGCAAAAGATGCAGCGAAACCATTACTAGGGCAAAGCGTTTTAGGAAAATCTGTGGATTTGACAACGAATAAAGTAATAACTCCAACAAATCAGCCGGCAGCGGTCTACACTCAAACTGCAAGTACACCGAATATTGCTACTGCAAACGTTCAGGAAAATGCATCAGTTGGTCAGCTTGATCAGAAATTAATTCAGTTATGGAAGCAGGCATCTAAAGCTGAACGACAAAAATTTATGAATTGGCTTGGCGAGCAGGAAAATTAAAATTTATTGTTCAATATTAAAAGGGATCCTATGCAACGATTCCTTTTAATAAAAACTAAACTAATAGAAATTCACATTTGCTTAAACTTTTAGGCTGAAAATGACTGGAAAAAAGCATTAAAACTGCTAAAAATAGCAATTCAGATTAAAAAATAAACGTACAATGCGCTTTTTTGAATATTTTTAAGAAAAGCTCTTGCACTGGTTCGGAAACTGTATAGAATACGCAGCACACCAACGCAATGCATGAAACGAAACGTTAAGTGGTTGGGTTGGAGCTTAAAACTGACGAGGTTTTAAGTAAGATCATTAAGAGATTATGAAGAACAACTTGTGTGGATTTTTACTGGTTGATTGATCGAAATTATTTTCATTGATTGATTGGTTTAAATTACTCGAAGTTTATTTGAGCGAAATTTAAGTCAGAAA
>NZ_VPED01000050.1:0-8675 GCF_013417335.1 Acinetobacter sp. YH16031 | reverse complement strand
TCTTGAGTAAGATGAGTATAGTTCATGATGCAACTTTGACTTTGGTCGGTCGGAAGCAAAATGCTAGCTCATCTTGCTTCCTTCCAATAATTTAATCTCTGTTGCACTTCATTTGAGAATCCAAGTTCAAAAAGGATAGAACAGCATTTAGCTTATTCTCTTGTACCCACGGCATAGCCGTGGGTCTTCTTGCGGAATATATTCCTCAGGGCGGAGCAGTGCTGCGTTTTATCTTGAACTACGCGCTGCGCTTGTCTTGCGAATACTTAAAGTAGTATTTCAAATACTGCGCACTTCGTTTGCCTTGCGCATAACTGAAAAGCAGTACTTTCAGTTTTGTCACTCGAAGCATAGCTTCTCGTCTTGCGCAAGGGCAGAGCAGTGCTCTGCTTATCCTTGCTCAGGCTGTGGAGTGAGGCGTAAATAAGGAGTCACAGCTTTATAGCCTTTAGGGAAACGTTGTTTGATTTCTTCCTCATCTTTTAATGAAGGTACAATCACTACATCATCGCCATGTTGCCAGTTTGCTGGAGTTGCGACTTTATGGTTGTCGGTTAATTGCAGAGAATCAACTACACGTAGTACTTCATGGAAGTTACGCCCTGTTGATGCAGGGTAGGTAATAATCAGACGCACTTTCTTATTTGGATCAATGATTACCAGAGAGCGTACAGTTAAAGTTTCGCTGGCATTTGGGTGAATGAAATCATACAGCTCAGATACTTTACGGTCCTGATCGGCAATGATTGGGAAATTCACACTGGTATTTTGCGTTTCGTTAATGTCTTTGATCCAGCCATGATGCGATTCAACATCATCCACAGAAAGGGCAATTGCTTTCACGTCACGCTTTTCAAACTCATCTTTCAGCTTTGCGGTAAATCCCAGTTCAGTGGTGCATACAGGGGTATAATCTGCTGGATGTGAAAATAAAATGCCCCAGCTATCGCCTAGAAAGTCATAAAAGTTAATTAAGCCTTCGCTAGATTGCTGTTCAAAATTCGGTGCGGTATCGCCTAAACGTAAACTCATTTTTCTTGCCTCAATTGATCTTGTAATGTGTCGATGAGAATAAATATGAACCAATTTTTTTATGATTAAAAATAGTGTTTTTAGAATTTCTTATGAATAAACCGAATAAAGAAGTAGGATATTGATTCAGAATCAGACAAATCAGTCGTCTAATTAACTATATTGCATGGGTAAAATTTGCTACATTACTTTGCCTTAGGTCTCAGGGCTAGGACGAAGGATGAGTTTTTTTCATTGGTTTTCTGGCAAAACCCTTGTAGTTCAAATTTCTAGCACCATAATAACGACTAAGAACATATTTATTTGACAAGCAAGATTTAGAGAGTCTATTCATGTTGGCAAGTCTGATCGGAGGAATCTTCGGTACCAAAAATGAGCGCGAACTCAAACGCATGCGTAAAATCGTAGACAAGATTAATGCGCTCGAGCCGACGATATCAGCCCTAAGCGATGCAGACTTATCTGCAAAAACTGAAGAATTCAAACAACGATATAATAAGGGTGAAAGCCTAGATAAGTTACTTCCTGAAGCATTCGCAGTCTGTCGTGAAGCTGCAAAACGTGTTATGGGAATGCGTCACTATGACGTACAGTTGATTGGTGGTATTACCCTGCATGAAGGCAAGATTGCCGAGATGCGTACCGGTGAAGGTAAAACCTTGATGGGGACGCTGGCCTGTTATCTCAATGCATTGAGCGGGCAGGGTGTCCATGTCATCACGGTGAACGACTATTTGGCACAACGTGATGCCGAGTTAAACCGTCCATTGTTCGAATTCTTGGGTTTAAGCATTGGGATTATCTATTCCATGCAGAACCCGATGGAAAAATCCGAAGCCTATAAAGCAGATATCACTTACGGTACCAATAACGAATTCGGTTTCGATTATCTTCGTGACAACATGGTGTTCTCGTTGGCTGAGAAAAAACAGCGTGGTCTGACCTATGCCATTATCGATGAGGTCGATTCGATCCTGATCGATGAAGCGCGTACACCGCTGATTATTTCTGGTCAAAGTGAAGACTCCTCCCAGCTTTATGCAGCGATCAACAGCATTCCACCGAAGTTAAAAGCACAGAAAGAAGAAAAAGTACCGGATGGCGGTCATTTCTGGATTGATGAAAAACAGCGTTCTGTTGAAATTACTGAAACCGGTTTTGAAACCATTGAAAGTGAATTGATTGCAATGGGCTTGCTGGCTGAAGGTGAAAGCCTGTATTCAGCTTCTAATTTGAATTTGCTGCATCATGTGACTGCTGCGATTCGTGCGCACTATCTGTATCAACGTAACGTGCATTACATCATCCATGAAGGTGAAGTGATCATCGTCGATGAGAACACCGGTCGTACCATGCCAGGTCGTCGCTGGTCTGAAGGTCTGCACCAGGCAGTTGAAGCAAAAGAAGGTCTGGAAATCCAGCCGGAAAACCAGACCCTTGCAACTACTACATTCCAGAACTATTTCCGTCTGTATAAAAAATTATCCGGTATGACCGGTACTGCAGATACTGAAGCTGCGGAAATGAAAGAAATTTACGGTCTGGATGTGGTAATCATTCCAACCCACCGTCCAATGATCCGTAATGACCAGAACGATTTGATCTACCTGAATCGTGAAGGCAAATACAACGCGATTATTCAGGAAATCCAGCGTGTTCATGAAGCTGGTGTTGCGCCAATCCTGATTGGTACGGCCACTATTGAAGCGTCGGAAATTCTTTCTGACAAGCTTAAAGAAGCTGGTATTGAACATGAAGTCCTGAATGCCAAACAGCATGAGCGTGAAGCAGATATTATTGCCCAAGCGGGTGCACCGCGTGCTGTAACGATTGCAACTAACATGGCCGGTCGTGGTACCGATATTTTGCTGGGTGGTAACTGGAAAGCGCTACTGGCCAAAATTGAAAACCCAACCCCTGAAGATGAAGCACGCCTGAAAGCAGAATGGGAAGCGAATCATGAAGCAGTTCTTGCTTCTGGTGGTTTGCATATTATCGGTTCTGAACGTCATGAATCTCGCCGTATCGATAACCAGTTGCGTGGTCGTGCGGGCCGTCAGGGTGACCCGGGTGTATCGCGTTTCTACCTGTCTCTTGAAGATGACTTGATGCGTATCTTTGCGGGTGACCGTGTGGTTGCCATGATGCGTGCAATGGGCTTAAAAGAAGATGAAGCGATTGAACACAAAATGGTGTCACGCTCAATCGAAAATGCACAGCGTAAAGTAGAAGCACGTAACTTCGACATTCGTAAGAACCTGTTGAAATACGATGACGTGAATAACGAGCAGCGTAAAATTATCTATAGTCAGCGTGATGAGATTCTGGCTGAAAGTTCATTGCAGGATTATATCGAAGAGATGATCCGTGAAGTGATGCAGGGCATGATCGCCAACTATATTCCGCCTGAATCGATTCATGATCAGTGGGATATTGACGGTCTGGAACTTGCACTTCGTGAAGACTTGTCGATTGATTTGCCAGTCGCACAATGGTTAGAGCAGGATCGTCGTTTAGACGAAGAAGCACTGGTTGAACGAATTACTGAAGAAGTGGTAAATCGTTACCGTTCACGTCGTGAACAAATGGGTGCTGAATCTGCAGCATCACTCGAACGTCATTTCATGCTGAACTCTCTGGACCGTCACTGGAAAGAGCATCTGGCTGCGATGGATTACCTGCGTCAGGGTATTCATTTACGCGGTTATGCACAGAAAAATCCAGAGCAGGAATACAAAAAAGAAGCCTACAACCTGTTTGTAAACATGCTGGGCGTGATTAAATCTGACGTCATTACTGATCTGTCACGTATCCATGTGCCAACACCTGAAGAGCTGGCTGAAATGGAAGCACAGCAGCAGGCACAGGCTGAAGCGATGCGTTTGCAGTTATCTCATCAGGAATTTGATGGATTACTGGCTGAAGAAGATGAAATCACCACTGAACAAAATGCGCAGGCTAATCCTGTTGCACCAGTCTTTGAAGCACCGGCAAGCCGTAATGCACCTTGTCCATGTGGTTCAGGTCTGAAATACAAACAGTGTCATGGCAAGATCTAATTTCTGCTAAGTTTCTAAACTATAAAAAGATCAGGACCAAATGGTCCTGATCTTTTTATGTATATGGACTTTTCAGCTGATGAATACTGTTTGCACTGTACCGGATTAAATGGTATTTAATGGCAGATTGAACACCGCAAAGTGGAAGAAACAATGACAAAAGTATTAAAAACGATGATGGTTGCTGCTTTGGTAATCCCGACTTTAAGTTTTGCTGAAACAGCAACAACGACACCTGCTAAAGTTCAGCAGGCCATTGGTCCAACTACGGCTCAGGTTCAGACGGGTACAGATGGTCAGGTGACCATTGCAAGTCCGCGTACTGGCATTCGCTATACCTTTAATAATTCAAACCGTCCAATCGTTTTGCAGACTGCAGCGATTGCAGCAGCCAATGCAGCGAATGCTGACCGTATTGTTGCTTCTAACCCAGCGCTTTCTGCGGCAAGTCAGCAACAGGCGAAACAAGCTTTATTGAGTGAATCAACCCAGCTGGCTAAAAACTAAGTTTGATCCAGTTTAATAAAACCAGTCACTATGACTGGTTTTTTATTGTGAAAAACCATAAGAAAAGTGAGTGTTCATCTGGCTTTGGCTCGATTTTTTAATGAAGATCAACTAAGCTGTATTTTTCTGAAACTTCAATATTGGACATTTAAAAATGGCAGTTGGTGACGTATCTATGCCACAGATGCATGTGGTAAAAGGGGTGAGAATTGGTTCGGCAGAAGCATATGTACGCTATCAGAACCGACGTGACCTGGTGATATTTGAACTGGCTGAAGGCTCCAATGTTGCAGGTGTATTTACCCAGAATGCTTTTTGTGCTGCCCCTGTGCATGTTTCTAAAGCACATCTGGCGGTAGGTAATCCACGTTATTTAGTTATTAATACCGGAAATGCTAATGCGGGTACAGGTGCTACAGGTATGGCGAATGCTGAAGCCACTTGTGCCAAACTGGCTGAACTTGCAGGTGTGAATGCAGCTGAAATCCTGCCATTTTCAACAGGTGTGATTGGCGAACAGTTGCCAATGGAGCGTCTGCTCAGTGGTTTACAGCCAGCACTAGACTCATTGCGTGATGATGCCTGGATCGATGCTGCAACGGGTATTATGACCACAGATACTACGCCGAAAGGTGCATCTGAACAGTTCGAGCTGGATGGTATTACTTATACCATGACCGGAATTTCCAAAGGTGCCGGTATGATTCGCCCAAATATGGCGACTATGTTGGGTTATGTGGCGACTGATGTAGCAATCAGCCGTGAACTGGTTCAACAGCTTTTATCTGAGACAGTGAATCAGTCATTCAACCGCATTACCATTGATGGGGATACCTCTACCAATGACTCTTGTATTTTCATTGCTACAGGTCAGGCCGGTGGAACAGAAATTTCATCAGTTGAAGATCCGCGTTATGCAGCTGTACTTGAAGTATTGATGCGTACCATGAAACGTCTTGCGCAACTGATTGTGCGTGATGGTGAAGGTGCGACTAAGTTCATCACAGTTGCAGTAGAAGGTGGCGCCAATACTCAGGAATGCTGTGACGTGGCCTATAGTATCGCGCATTCTCCATTGGTGAAAACTGCGATCTTTGCTTCTGATCCAAACTGGGGGCGTATTCTGGCTGCAATCGGTTATGCAGGTGTGGCGAATTTAGACGTTGCAAAAATTCAGGTTTGGTTAGATGATGTACAAATCTGCAAGGATGGTGGTGCAGCAGCAGACTATACCGAAGAGGCAGGTGCACGTGTGATGGCACAAGCTGAAATGACGATTCGTGTTGATCTTGGACGTGGTGAAGCAAAAGATACAGTCTATACCTGTGACCTGTCCTATGATTATGTGAAGATCAATGCTGATTATCGTTCATAATTCAGATTGTTTCTAAAGCTTCCGTTGTGGGGCTTTTTTTATATCTTATGATTTTTAATGACTGGTCAAAAAAGCATTTCGCCAGAGATGACCGGGATGTAGGGTGAAAGGTTCGTTGAATAATGAACCATGAGGGTAGAGTAAGAGTTATTATGAATGATGCGACCAAATTAATAGCCAATGAAGCCAAATCGATTGTGCAGGCGCATTTAGATCGTTTAGGAGAACCCAAAGAGCATCAGATCAGTGCACAGGCCAAACAGGAAAAATTTGCACAGATTCAAGCCGAATTGGAAAAGCAGAATGCAGTGCTAGTTGCACATTATTATTGTGATCCTGAAATACAGGAACTGGCAGAACTGACTGGTGGCTGTGTGTCCGATTCATTGGAAATGGCACGTTTTGGACGTGACCATCCTGCATCGACCTTAGTGGTAGCTGGGGTTAAATTCATGGGTGAAACCTCAAAAATACTTTCACCAGAAAAAACCGTCCTGATGCCAACACTTGAAGCGACCTGTTCACTGGATTTGGGCTGTCCGGTAGAGGAATTTACCAAATTCTGTGATGCGCATCCTGATCATACTGTAGTGGTGTATGCTAATACTTCGGCTGCGGTTAAAGCCCGCGCTGACTGGGTCGTGACTTCAAGTTGTGCAGTTGAGATTATTGAACACCTCGATAGTTTAGGTGAAAAAATTATCTGGGCACCGGATCAGCATCTAGGGCGTTATATCCAGAATAAAACCGGTGCTGACATGCTGCTTTGGGATGGCGCGTGTATCGTCCACGAAGAATTTCGTTCGCGCGGAATTGCTAATATGAAAGCCTTATATCCAGATGCGGCAGTGCTGGTCCATCCAGAATCACCGATGTCTGTGGTAGAAATTGCTGATGCAGTCGGAAGTACTTCTCAGTTAATCAAGGCAGCTCAAACCTTGCCACATCAGCGTTTGATCGTGGCAACAGATCGCGGTATTTTCTATAAAATGCAGCAGGCTGTGCCAGATAAGATTTTGATTGAAGCTCCAACCGCTGGAGAAGGAGCAACCTGTCGTTCATGTGCACACTGTCCTTGGATGGCCATGAACGAGCTAGATGGAATCTTGCATGTTCTACAACATCGTGATCAGGAGATTCATGTTGACCCCGCATTAGCTCAACGAGCCAAACTGCCTTTAGATCGTATGCTGGATTTTAGTGCCAGCTTGAAACGCTAAGATTTTGTATAAAAAATGTCTGAAATGCTTGATAAATAAACGCTTGAAGTGTTTTTTTGATTTTTTTTAAATATAGGTGTTGACGTCTTATGGCGTCACGCCTAGAATGCACACCGTACCAAGCGATAAGCTTGATACGAAAGCTGAGATGAATCGGAGCATAGCACAGCCTGGTAGTGCACCTGGTTTGGGACCAGGGGGTCGTAGGTTCGAATCCTACTGCTCCGACCAATTCTTCAAGGCGAATGGTGAAAATCATCAGTAAAGCGCTTGTAGCTCAGTTGGATAGAGCATCCGCCTTCTAAGCGGATGGTCACAGGTTCGAATCCTGTCAGGCGCGCCATTTTTGGTGGCTTGATATTTAAGAACCAAGGCAATGGTGGATGTAGCTCAGTTGGTAGAGCCCCGGATTGTGATTCCGGTTGTCGTGGGTTCGAATCCCATCATTCACCCCAACTCTTTGAGTTGAACATCGGAGCATAGCACAGCCTGGTAGTGCACCTGGTTTGGGACCAGGGGGTCGTAGGTTCGAATCCTACTGCTCCGACCATCTTCTTCATGGTGGTTAAGATAAATGATACCGCGTCAAGCGGTTTTTTTATGTCTAAATAATGAAGACACCGTAATGGTGGATGTAGCTCAGTTGGTAGAGCCCCGGATTGTGATTCCGGTTGTCGTGGGTTCGAATCCCATCATTCACCCCAACTCTTTGAGTTGAACATCGGAGCATAGCACAGCCTGGTAGTGCACCTGGTTTGGGACCAGGGGGTCGTAGGTTCGAATCCTACTGCTCCGACCATCGATAAAAATGATTAATTATATAGATACCGCGTTAGGCGGTTTTTTTATGTCTAAAATTTAAGTACGAACTAAATTTATCAATCAAAATAAAAATAGATTAGAAACTGGTTATTGATTAAGTTCATTCTTCATTCTTCATTCTTCATTCTTCATTCTTCATTCTTCATTCTTCATTCTTCATTCTTCATTCTTCATTCTTCATTCTTCATTCCAGAATTATGTTTTTAATAAATCGAACTAAATAAATGTACCTAGATCCTCTTATGGGGGAATAGCATTTATTGGGAGGTTAATAGGGTTTATGAAAATAAGAAAAATATTTATTTAAGTAAGTTGGAGGAATATTTTAAACGGGAGCGGCTATAGAAATAAAAAACTAAGTTGCATTTTATTAAGCTGAAACAAAATAGCCCCTATTTTTTAAACTCAAAAATGAAAATAGTAAAAAGATATCTAAAAATAGGGTTTTTAGATTAAAGAATATGCATATGGGGTTATTTTGTAGAAATAATAATCAACTGAAGTATTTTCTTAAAAATAGGGGTTGCGCTTGTTTGGGATTGGTCTATAATGCACATCCATCGGCGGTGATGAAGATTAAAACTTCTGATAAAACAGTAACTTAGCATGAAATGGTTAAGTTAGGTTTTAGAAAGGAAGTTTAAAAATAATTTTCATTAC
>NZ_VPED01000049.1:0-10346 GCF_013417335.1 Acinetobacter sp. YH16031 | reverse complement strand
TGCATATATTGCAGAAATTACTCAACGCTTGAATCATCGTCCAAGAAAAAGACTCGGCTTTAAAAGTCCGAGTCAGGTATTATGGCAACAACATGGTGTTGCACTTCAAATGCTAATCTAAGAAATTAAAAATAAATAGGTTTTAAATTATTAAAATCATTATGCTGAAAAAAACATCATTTGAATAATAATGCATGGGATAAATCAAACAATAAGATCGACAATTTGAATAAAAGTGACTCAAAATAGTGATCTTTTTAAATACACAAACCTCCAGATACCACTTTGTAACTGATAAAAATTAACCAGAATTAAACGAAATTGAATATTTTTTAAACTAAATTAGCATAAAAACGCAAATCCTCACTGAAAAGTGCTCCTATTCTTACCTAATATGAAATCGTCGCACTATTTAGGTGCGCTAAAAAAATACCTGCAACAAATCTTAGGAAGAATGCTTGAATATAGTGCATTTAGTTTAAGTCACAGTATAATAGCGACAAGGTATTTTTATCTTCCTATGTTTTCTTATAAAGATTTCAAGATTTTAGATATACTTTTAAAAGTTGGTACGCTAATTGCTTAATAGATACCAACTTCTAACACGCACTTTGCGAGTGCAACAAAAAACATCGGAGCAAAATGAGCATGGCGAACAAGGTCCTTCAACTCATACAAGAAAGTGGCGCGAAATGGGTCGATTTTCGCTTTACTGATACCAAGGGTAAAGAACAGCACGTTACTTATCCAGCAGACAGTATTGATGAAGATACGTTTGAAGACGGCAAAATGTTTGACGGTTCTTCAATCGCAGGTTGGAAAGGCATCGAAGCATCGGACATGATCTTACGTCCAGATGCAGAAACAGGTTTCATCGACCCGTTCTTTGCAGAGCCGACAGTTGTTGTGACTTGTGATGTCATTGAACCTTCAACTGGCCAAGGTTATGACCGTGACCCACGTTCAATCGCTCGCCGTGCAGAAGAATATCTGAAATCTACAGGTATTGGTGATACTGCTTTCTTTGGCCCAGAACCAGAGTTCTTCGTATTTGACGAAGTAAAATGGGACATCGATATGTCTGGCGCGCGCCATACATTAATCGCTGAAGAAGCTGCATGGTCTACAGGTAAAGACTATGAAGCTGGTAACTCTGGTCACCGTCCACGTGTGAAAGGCGGTTATTTCCCAGTACCACCAGTTGATTCTTCTCAAGATATGCGTGCAGATATGTGTGCAAAAATTGAAGAAATCATGGGTCCTGGTCGTGTAGAAGTACATCACCACGAAGTTGCATCTTGCCAGTTAGAAATTGGTGTGAGCTTCAATACCATGGTGCGTAAAGCTGACGAAGTACAACAGTTTAAATACGCAGTTTGGAACGTTGCGCATCAATATGCAAAAACTGCAACCTTTATGCCTAAACCAATGGTAGGCGATAACGGTTCTGGTATGCACGTTCACATGTCGATCTCTAAAGATGGCAAAAACCTGTTTGCTGGTGATGAATATGCAGGCCTTTCAGAAATGGCATTGTACTTCATCGGTGGTGTGATCAAACATGCTCGTTCATTGAATGCGATCACTAACCCATCTACAAACTCGTACAAGCGTTTAGTACCACACTTTGAAGCACCAATTATGTTGGCTTACTCTGCGCGTAACCGTTCTGCTTCTATCCGTATTCCATACGTTTCTAGCCCGAAAGGCAAACGTATCGAAGCACGTTTCCCTGATCCAATGATGAACCCGTACCTAGGTTTCGCTGCATTATTGATGGCTGGTATTGACGGTATCCAGAACAAGATCCATCCAGGTGAAGCTGCAGACAAGAACTTGTATGACCTACCACCTGAAGAAGAAGCAAAAATCCCAACTGTGGCACACAACCTAGAAATGGCGCTTGATGCTTTGAAGGAAGATCATGACTATTTGTTAAAAGGTGGTGTATTCACCAAAGACATGCTTGATGCATATATCGAATTGAAAACTGAAGATGTACGCCGTTTGAACACGACAACTCACCCAGTTGAATTTGATATGTACTACAGCCTGTAATTCTGATCTGAATTTCACTGTAAAAAAGACCCGCCTTTATGCGGGTTTTTTTTGTATGATGCTGTTATTGATCAAAGATATGAAGTTATGGCACAACGTAAAAGACATACCGGCTTTTTTCCCTGGATTGATCCTCAGGATCATAGCAAAGGCTTTAAACTGAATTTTTCTGAAGTGACCTATGTAGAAGTCGCTCGTACACCTGAAGGCTATAAGCAGGTCGAGTTTGTGGCATTACGTCATCCTGAACTGGCTCTGGATTATGATTATCCACAAAGTTTTTATCTCACCACAGATGGCATGATTTTGAAAAAGCTGCCAAATGGAAAATATGAAGTGATTGCCAAGACAGATAATGCCTAATCGTGAAGTTGATAACGTTGTGAGTGTAAAATTCAAAAAATCGCATGGACAGCAGATACCTGCCGCGCTTCGAGAATGGCTGTATGCCTCAGGATCATTGACGCAGCAATTAACGGATCTGGCTGGTGGGCAGTTCCGGGTAGAACCACAGCAAGAGCATTTTCAGCGTCTGGAATTTGTAGATGCGAGGTGGATGCAGATGCCACATCAGCATACGTCCTGGGTGCGGGAAAGCTATTTATATGGCTGTGAAGAGCAGCCTTGGGTCAAAGCTAAAAGCATATTTCCAATTTTAAGCTTACAAAAACGTGCGCGGATTTTTCAGCATATTGGATCGAAGCCTATTGGCTGGCTATTATTCCAGCGTACCAATCCACAGTGTGAACGACGTGTGATTTATCTAGAAGAGGGCTGGACCCGCCAGAACTGCTATACTTGGCATGGTTGTAAATTTATCGTACAAGAAACATTTTTACCGGCATTTGAACACTTTATACAAAATCAACAGGCTTAACTTGATATGGCAACTGCACAAGCAATTACCTGGCGTGAACGTCTGAGCGCCTATTATTATCTTTGTCGTTTTGATAAACCAATTGGCACAGAGCTGGTCTTTTGGCCGACCATGTGGGCACTATGGGTCGCAGCAAAAGGTGTCCCTGATTTCAGTATTCTAGTGCTAATGATTCTAGGTGTAATTTTTATGCGCGCAGCGGGTTGTGCCATTAATGACTTTGCCGACCGTAAAGTGGATGCGCATGTAGAACGCACCAAAACTCGCCCATTGGCCACCGGTATTATTAGCGCTAAAGAAGCAGTGATGGTCTTTCTGGTGCTCGTCGCAGCCAGTGCCTGCCTGTTATTTTTCCTGCCGATAGAAACCTTTTACTGGTCTTTTGGAGCTTTGTTTTTAGCGTTCATTTATCCGTTTATGAAACGCTATACCCATTTGCCGCAGGTGTTTTTGGGAGCTGCGTTTTCCTGGTCCATTCCTATGGCCTATACCGCAGTGGGACAGACACCGGACTTAACCTGCTGGCTTCTCTATTTTGGCAATCTGGCCTGGACCGTGGCGTATGATACGCAATATGCGATTACCGATCGTGAATATGATTTGAAGATTGGGGTAAAATCCACAGCCATTTTATTTGGTCAGCATGATATTCAGATCATTAGTACCTTACAGGTTCTAAGTCTGGTCTTGATTGGCACGGCATTATGGATTGAGGATTTGCTTGTTCCATTTGGCCTGATGGGGCTTCTAGCTGTCGCAATTGATTTTATTTATCAATGGTCAAAAACTCGAGATAAGGACCCGCAGCGCTGTTTCTGGGCCTTCCGTCATAACCGCTGGGTGGGACTGATGATTTTCCTTGGAATCTTCACCGCACTTCTGTAACTGCACCTTGTCGATTCATAACAAAAGCATCCTATAAGGGTGCTTTTTTTTATGCTTAATTCAAGATTCTTCATGAAAATCATAAACAACAATAAGGGATTAGAATATGAATAATGTAGTGAAAAACGGTTTCAAAAAAACCTGTCTGGCACTGGTATGTTCCATGTCATTGTTCATGACTGCGTGTAATGACGATGATAATGATTCGTTCCGACCCCAGGAAAGGGTGTTTTTAAGTCAACAGTCTTATGATGAGGATACCTTGCCTGAAGCGGCGGATATTCAAGTCATACGCTATAATATGCCAAACGTAAATGGTGAACGGGCTGAAGCGACAGCCATGGTGTTTTATCCAAATACACCTCAACCTCAAGACGGATGGAGGGTGGTGGTTTGGGAACATGGCACGGTGGGTAGCGGTGATTCTTGTGCACCAAGTAATAACCAGCTGAATAATAATTTTAGAGGACTGGCCAGCAGCTTGCTTGCACAGGGATATGTGATTGTTGCACCCGATTATGAAGGATTAGGTACTCGGGGGATTCATCCTTATTTAAATTTAAAAAGTGCGGCACAATCGGCTATCTATGCAGTAAGAGCCTTTAAAGAACAACAAGGAAATCGATTTAATGGTGCCTGGGTCTCAGTGGGACAATCCCAAGGAGGACACGCATCACTTGCCACAGCCCAGTTTGCCGATGAAGATCCAAATTATAAGGCAGCAGTTGCAGCAGCTCCGGCCTCAAGTCTGGGTTATATTATCAGTGAAGTAGCACCGCAAGCGCTTAGTGCCTTGGTTGAGGCTGGGCAAGATAATGCTGCGAAAGCAGTCTATGCAGAATTACTGGCATATGCAGCTTATGTTGCTGTCGGGATTAAAGCTTATGAACCAGGCTTTAACTATCGCAATATATTTTCAAGCCGTGCAGGGATTGTGGCTGAAAAGGCGGAAGGCACGACTGGAGAAAATGGACTTTGTTTAGGGCCATTGATTACTGAATATGTGCAAGATATTGATGATTATCTGGTGAATAATCCAGAAAAAACGGTCGTAGACTATCCGGGATTAGTAGAAAACTTCCAGAATAATTCGTCGGTTGAAAAGTTCCTAGAGAATAATCAGCCAGCAACTGAAAAAATTAATGTTCCTGTGATGATCATTCAAGGTACTGCAGATAGAGCTGTTCCGTATCCAGTGACAAATACATTACAACAAGGCTTGAAAGATATGGGAACCACAGTGACTTTTGTGCCGGTACAAGACGCATCACATACTGAGGCTATTGTAGAAAGCAGAACCCAGTTGCTGACCTTCATCAATACCTATATGCCTTCAGGTATTTCTGTCAGTCCTTAATCCTAAAAGGAGCTTCGGCTCCTTTTCTATTCCTTGTGATGCCAGGCCTTGAGCAATCATTTAAGTTTGTTATAGTGGCTCAGGATTATAGGTTATCAGTATAGGCTTGTTATGTCACAACAGACAAAACCCCGCAGTATCAAAAAACTGCTTATCTTTGGAACCCTAGCTTTATGTGTGCCGATTTTTTTAGTTACGATGGCATTTCTGGCAGTTAATAGCGATGCGAAAAATCAGGAAAAATATAAACAGCAACAGGCAGATATGATTGCCCGGATTGAAGCGCGCGAAGCGGCTGAAAAATCAAAGGCAGAGCAGGAGGCTCAAGCAACCCAAGCTGCTTCCGAAGCTGAAACGAATTCCTCTCATTAAACTATTTATCTTAAATCTCTTTGTAGCTGCCGGCTCGTTGGAATTTCAGTGTAGCGGACGACCGTATAGCCGGCAGCAATCAGCATCGCATCGCGTTCAGCATCTTCCTGTTCCTTGCCAATATGGGTTGTTTTCCTAATTTCATAAATTTAGTTGTCAAATAAAAACAGTCAATTTCATATGAAATTACATAGTAGAAAAGAGAGCAAATTTAATGAATAAATTTCACTCATTAAAGTCTTAATTTTGATAGGCTTTGTGGCACATATACTCAAAAGCTAAATTTTCCCCAAGTTATCTAAATTTAAGTGACAACTTGGGTGTGTGGACGACCTAATTCCTTAAGTCTATTTAACACTGCCACACGTGCATGAATCATATTTACCTGACTAGGAAAACTTATTGCTGTTAATTTATTGCAATACATCTTGGTTTCCACCAAGATCCGATGATGATAGCCTGATCATTTTTTCTATAATGTTCTGCCTAGACTTTTAATTATTCGAAGTAATTCATTTCGCTCCTGAGAATGAAATTTTTTATCTTTCCTAATCTTCATCTTTTTCTAGGTGGAACCAATGCATGCGGCCGCTCCGCAATGACCTGGCGGCATTGTTTCATATCATATGCTCCGTCTGTATAGACGGAATCTATTTGCTCACCCAACGGAATTTGATTAAGTAAATATCCAAGGACTTGCGAATCACTCACGTTGTTGGTTGTAAGCTGAACTTTTTTTATTTGCAGGGTTTTAGCATCTATACCAATATGCAGTTTACGCCACTGGCGACGATATCCAGGTTGGTGTTTCTTATGTTTCCATTCTCCTTCATCTAAAAACTTTAGACCTGTTGAGTCAACGAGTAGATAAAGCCCACTACTGCTTTTTTGATAGCGAAATGCAATATCAATTTACTTTTGTCTTCTACAAATAGTGGAACAATCTGGAGCTGTCCGATCTAGACCACACAGTTTAATGAGACTTTTAATAAAGCCAGTGGCCATATGTAAAGACAGACGAAATAAGGATTTAACCATTAAGCAAACTGGATAGCTGCATCAGAGTAAGTTTGATTTCGACCTTGTTTACTATTGGTTAGTGCATACCACTGAATCTTGGGATCAAACCAAATGGCAAAATTTTCGCGATTAATAAGAGCTCTGTTGTATGAAGACTAATTGGTTATACGGTAAATTTTAGGTGTAGGCTTATGCATTTGAAAATTATATTGTGGAATAAGCCTTTAGAGATAGGTTTGTGCAACAATACCTCTTAAAATTGATAAATCTTCACTCAATGGAACTTCCCTTGTTCCAATCGCCAGTCACACAACCAAATACCTAGCCCATCATGCACCACACGTTCATATGATGACCACGTTATTACAGAACAGGTAGGCGTAATGCGGTTTTATATAGCCAAAGGCTATCAGCACTTGAACCATAGCCGTATCCATACTCGCACGCATGTCCATCGGCTGGGTAGAGAGCCAGATTTCATCAATACGGATCATGTCGCTATGGGAATAAGAATGAAAATTAATCGAATTGACCAATACTAAAACTAAACTAGTGCATTGAACAGCTTGTAATTAGTCATATAATATCCCAGTTAATGGATTGATATGTCTTAACCATGATTTTTGTCATCGTGGTAACTCTGGGCAACATGGCTTGCCGCCATAATATTTGAAATTGAACATTCAATAGATGTCCGCAAGCCATCGAAGAGTTGAACCTCGTTAGAGGTTTGAAGATAGTCCAATATATTTTCGCTCAAGAATTCTATAATTGCTTTGGGATTTCTGATTCTAAATTGGTCACTTTCAGCCAATTTGATGAGATGTGACAGGTCTGGAAATGCTTTACTACCCGCCAGTTTGAGTGCCATCTGATTATCAATTGATTCATAGATCAGGGTATGGGTAAGATCAAAGGGTGGTGAAACAAAAATGTTCTTCATATCTGAGGAATATTGCAAAGCAAAGTTTTTAAGATGTGCGTCGCCATTACCGATTAAACAGTTGAATACGATGTATTTATACATTTTTTCAACTTCAGCTACGCTACCCGTATATAGATAAGTTGCTTTCAGAAGAGTTTCATAGCTACTTGTATATTTTGCACATGGATCATTTGATTTTTTCATGAGCGTCGTAAAGTCTTCATAGCCTAGTTTTGTACCATCACTGGTTTTATCAAACCGTTCTACCACATAGGTTTCTAAATTTTCAGACAAGTAAGTCTTTGGTGGCTCAAGCCCACAATGCCGTGCAGCCTGCATACAGACAAACTCATTGACGGTAAGTAATGGAAATTCGGAATCAAAGGACTTAACAATCAAATCCCTTTGCTGAACTTTGTTATCCGATTGAACAGTATATGCATCCGGAATGCTTACCTTGGGCTGCATCCCAGCCAATGAAGTCCTGAGATAGTATTTTTCTAAGAGTTGTGGGAAAAGGGGCTCTTTACTACGATAGGATAGAATTTCACTTAAGTTCAAAGATTCTACCTCGGGAAAATTTAACTCACTTTTGTATGAGAGTATGCCGATGCCTTGATCACCTTGCAGTGCCAATAAGTACATGTCATTGACCTTGGTATATCTTGAAAGCTTTTCAACTATTAATCTACGATTGAACCCTTCAGGAATATTCTGCGCAAATATTGGATGGAGCGGGCCTGAAGAATAACCATCCATACGTTTCCGGGTCATGGTAAGTGACACATGCTGTTTTTCTTGTAATGGCTGATAATGGTGAACTGAACCATAGGTTAAGACACCTAATTCAGTTTGATTGGCACGCACCATGATATTGGTGATTTTTGCAGGAAGATTGGTTTGAGAATTCATTCATCCTCCTCAGCAAACATATTTTCAATCTCATCCCAATGGGGCAGGGAATGTTGCTTTGGAGATACATCAAACTGCAAACCAACCGCATCAAGTACACGTTCAAATATGTCAAATGAACCCGTAAAACGTCCATTCTCGATCTCAGAGATTGTAGTTTTATTGATTCGGATCAATTCGGATAGTTTTTGCTGTGTATAGCCAAGGTCTCTTCGTTCTATACGAACTTTTTTTCCAATTTCTACTCTACTCGCCATAGTAATTCGGCCACAATATGTTAGCTATATAGCTAATATAATATATTTAGTATATGAAGTTATCTAATTAGCTAACAAATTAACGTAATATTATTCTGCTTTTTGATTACTTAGATCTAAAAATAAAGTATTACAGAGATTAAATCATAGGAAGGAGGCAAGATGAGCTAGCATTTTGCCTCCGCCAGACCGAAGTCAAAGTTGAATCATGAACTATACTCATCTTATTCAAGAAGAAAGATATAAGATTCAAAACTTTTGTAAGTCTTTAATAAATCGTAGAACTTCTAACTTCTGCTCATTACTTAAAGTATGACTAACTTGTATTATTTCTGCCAATAAATCGTTTTCTACATAAAAATATGCTGTTGGTAAATCTAAAATTTCTGCAATTTTGGAAGCCATTAAAAAATCAGGAACATGTTTTCCACGTTCATACTGATTCATACGCGCACTAGCAGAAGATTCATCAATTCCAGCCAAGATCCCCAAGCGCTCTTGTGAAAGTTTTTTTGCTTTTCGCGCTATACGAAGTCGTAAGGCAAAAACATTTAAATTATGTGTTGGCATTAAACATAAGCACCCACCTTAAAACTAAGATTTTCTTAGTTTCAACTTGAGTTATTACTAAGGATTCCTTAGTATTGTGAAATCAAGAAGTCGACATTACATTGCCCGATGGTAACTTTTGAACAAGCTTGCCAGATCTGCGTTGATCTCAAGAGCCTATTTTTGATCCTCTACCAATTGTTAAAGTTATGATTCTATATACAGTTCAACACTAAGGTCATCAACTCTCTTTTGCTTTAATTGTGCTTATCCATGTCAAAATATACTCTACCTTTTTACAGTGATTTTTTTCACATTTTACTGAATCATGAAATCATCGAATGGCGAGCGAATGACTTTATAAAGGCTATTTTTAATGATAGACAATTTATTGAACTCTCTGAAAAGCAAAGTATTTATAGAGGCTTAAATATACTAGTAAAATGCAATTTTCTTTTAACAGTGAGAGACAAGGATAACCGTAATATTTTTAGATACAGCGAATCTTCTTATTTAAAATCCTATCGAAATGTTGAGAAAGTAAAGAAAGTCAAAGAAGCATTAATTGAGGAACAAAAGAGTTTGGAAAATGCACTCGAAAGACGTAAAATCGAAAAAGTTTTCATTGAAAATATCATTACTAAAAACCCAGATCTACAAGGTTTTTTCGACAAATATGAGAATGTTATATCTAAAGAGTTAAAGGAATTAGAAAATAAGAATAGTTTTATAGTGAATATTTTCAACGATATTGAAAATGATCAACATGAATCATTCTAAAGAAGGAGAACTACAAGTTATATAATGCAGTAATTCACTGCCGCATAAACCCAACCAGAATTGGTTCGAATATATGCGAAGTCAGCAACCGACAAGCGATTTAGGATGATCTGCTCTAAAATTCCGTTTCACCAAGTCAGGTACACGTTTTTGTTCATCTCAGCTCTGGGTAGTATATTTATTCTTACCACACCAAACACCATGTAGACCTAGCTGTTGCATCAATCGGTAATCCTCCCATAAATAACCGAAGTTAAAAGTAGAGGTTAAGCAGCCATTAGAGGTGGCTTTCCTTTGTTAGCTAGATGTGGTCTTTCATGGTTGTAATGCCACAACCAGTTTGTTGCATAATCT
>NZ_VPED01000048.1:0-11890 GCF_013417335.1 Acinetobacter sp. YH16031 | reverse complement strand
GACAAGCATCGTCATTTTATTATGGTCAGCCTCAAGGTGAAGTGTGTCTAATCAACAGGGTTTTCGGTCTCTAAGCACTTTTAAAAAGGAACTTCATCGACTCAAATCTCTATTTGCAACAGTGCCTTCGTGGGTTGGATAATTGCTCGTATTTTTCGATTAGAATCTGGCTCTGCTAGTGCTGTGTCCTTTTCAGCATCATATAGAAATTCATTTGTTATTCTTCCATTAGCTTTTGCAATTCCGGGAAGTATGCCCATAATTCCTGCTGTAATCTTGACTCAGACTATCGTTGAACTATGCTTTTTACCAATCTATATTCGTCTGATACCTCGACTATTCAAAACCTAGAGATTTAAACATTTAAGTAGTTGTTATAGTTAGATAAAAGTATTCAGAAGCCCACGCTTACATCGAGTAATTTAATAAAGGGGGGGGGAGCTAGCTCCCCCCCTCTTTTATTCATTTGCTAATTAAAACTTACTCGCAACTTGATATGTGATGAATGAAAAGATGTAGGCTAATGCAAACAAATAAGTTGCCATAATGATGGGCTGTTTCCAGCTGCCAGTTTCTCGTCTAATTGTTGCTAACGTAGCAAGACAATGGGGAGCAAAAATAAACCATACCAATAATGATAAACCTGTGGCTAACCCCCATCCATCCGGGCCTGAAATTTGACTTAACAGACTTTGAGTTACTGTATCTTCATCACCTGACATCGCATAAATCACCCCAAGAGCAGCAATTACAACTTCCCTTGCTGCCATAGCAGGAATGAGTGCAATACATATTTCCCATGTAAACCCAATAGGCGCAAATATAGGATGAATTAAATGTCCTAACTGACCAGCTAAACTATAGTTAATGGCCGGCATGCTTGCATTATCTGGTGGTTGAGGGAACGTGACTAGCACCCATAACAAGATAGACAGTGCGACGATAATGCCACCAACTCGTTTTAAGAAAATAGTTGCCCTATCATATAAGCCTAATGCAATATTTCTAATATCTGGAATTCGGTATGTGGGAAGTTCAAAAATAAAAATACTTTCAGTTTTATCTTTTCGAACCAATTTCAGAAACACTGAAACTAATAACGCTGAGACTATTCCCGACATATAAAGACCAAAAAGGACTAATCCTTGCAGACTTAACCAGCCGTAGATTAATTGGTTCGGAATAAATGCCGCGATCAATAAAGCATATACTGGCAATCTTGCTGAACAGGTCATCAAGGGTGCAATCATAATTGTTGCTAATCGGTCCCGTTCAGAGCTGATACTTCTGGTTGCCATAATTCCGGGAATCGCACAAGCAAAACTGGATAGCAGAGGAATAAATGAACGGCCGCTAAGCCCGGCTTTAGACATTAATTTATCTAAAAGAAATGCTGCTCGGGGTAAATAGCCTGACTCTTCAAGCATTAAAATGAAGAAGAATAAAATCAAAATCTGAGGCATATATGCAAGCACGCTACCTGCACCAGCAATTACCCCATCCACAACCAAGCTTTTTAATAGAGGATGTTGGATTAGTGGTCCAATAAAATCACTGAGCCATGCGACAAAATTTTCAATGAATTCAATAAAAGGCGTTGCCCATATAAATACCGCCTGGAACATCACAAACATGGTTAAAGTTAAGATTACTAAACCCAATACAGGATGTAGAAAAATTTTATCTAGAAATGCGGTTCTTTTATCACCACTGTCATTATTTAAAATAACTTGTTTGGTGATTTGTTTGACCTGTTCAAAATGACTTAATTCAGAATGATAAGGAGTAATAAAAAGATTTTTTTGATCTAATTGATTAATTAAATCTTGAATTCCTTTTGTTTTAACTGCGACAGCTTCAACTACAGGGATACCTAACAGTTGAGACAGTTTATCCTTATCAATGGAAATACCACGCTTTTTGACCTCATCCATCATATTTAATACAAGAATCATAGGGCGATTTAGAGCACGAACTTCGAGAACCAAGCTCAAATGTAAGCTTAAATTTGTGGCATCTACAACGCATATAAAAATATCGGGTAGAATTTCACCTTTTAGCTCGCCCAAACAAACTGCCCTGGTGACTTCTTCATCTAAACTACTAGGTTTTAAACTGTAAGTTCCGGGTAAGTCCAATACTCGTATTGCATCACCAGAAGGTAATTTAAAAGAACCTTCTTTTCTTTCTACGGTAACCCCAGCATAGTTGGCAACTTTTTGTCGCGTACCAGTAAGCGTATTAAATAAAGAGGTTTTTCCGCAATTTGGATTACCGACTAATGCAATGTTCTTAATCTTCATTGGATACTAACTCTACAAAAATTCTTTCAGCTTCATTCTTTCTTAATGCGAATCTTGAAGTTTCAATTTGAACTAAAACAGGATCTCCGCCAAAAACACCTTTAGCGAGTACTTGTAGAGTTTCACCCTCTCTAAAACCTAATAGTTGGAGCCGTTCCAATACGGGATCAGTGGTATGACTGTATTGATTACCTTTTTTGAGATCTCTAATTTTGACGATCTGATTTTGTTTAACTTGAAATAGATTCATTTTCGATACTCTTACTTCAAAGCCAAAATCTTTCGAGCACCATTAAGCACGAATAAAGAAACCAGGATGCCAATGATTAAGTCTGGGTAAGCTGATCCCGTCCACGCCACGAGTACACCGGCAAATATAACGCCCATATTTACCACAACGTCATTCGCCGAGAAAATCCAACTGGCTTTCATATGTGCGCCATCTTCTCGATGACCAGAAATAAGATATAAGCATGTCACGTTAGCTATAAGTGCGAGCAGGCCAATAACAATCATGAGCGTTGATTCTGGCTCGCTTCCAAACATGAATCGTCTAATGACATCAATAATCACGATGACAGCAAGTAATAACTGAATCCAACCTGCGAAATGGGCTGCTTTCACTTGATATTTCGCAGCTTTTCCGACGGCATATAGCGCAATACCATAAACGGCTGCATCGGCAAACATATCTAGAGAATCAGCAATCAATCCTGTAGACGCAGCAATAATTCCGCTGATGAATTCTATAAAGAACAGTAGAGCATTAATGCCTAATAACAGTTTAAGTACTTTAGCTTGTCTCACAGGATCAGGTTCATTAGGTATATCGCCTGTAGAAAGCTGTGTTTCATCAAGTTTCGCCCCAAAACCCAGTCCTTCAAGTTTGGCCGTAATTTGCTGACTCCCTTCATTATGGAAGACTTTCAGTTTTCGATTGGGAAGATCAAAAGTAAGACCTTTAACTGCTTCAATATCTGCAAGAGCCATACGGACCATTTGCTCTTCAGCAGAGCAATCCATTTTAGGAATGGTATAGGTACTTGTTTGCTTAGCCTGTTGATTGCTTATATAAGTTTCAGTCTTCACAAGCTTTGCACCAAAACCCAAAGCTTCAAGTTTGGTAGTTATATTTTCATCTTTTTGATTATGTAGAACCTTTAAAGACCGGTTAGGTAAATCAAAGATGAGTTTTTGAACACCATCAATTGAAGATAGCGCCATACGAACCATCTGTTCTTCCGCAGAACAATCCATTTTGGGAACTAAGTATTCACTCATGTAGTGCGAATCTTTTAAAACGTTTTCAGTGCTTAAATTTTCTTTGGGATCAGAACCACAACAGGATTGAGCGGTATCTTCACAACTGTTTGAAGTGTTACAGCAAGGAGATGAAGATTTTTCTTCTTCCTCTTCACCACAACAGCTAGGCGTATTATCACAATTCTTTGAATTGCTTGCTTCTGCAATTGATGGATGATTTTCTTGTTGAGATTTCTTATCTTCGCATGGTGTTTCTTTACTACATCCACAGCCACTCATAGTTATACCCATTAAAAAAATTTATAAACTTTGAATATTAGAATCCCTATAGTTACTATAGAGTCAAGATTTTTTGGAAATACCAACTCAATGCATTTAAAAATTGGTGAACTCTCTAAAAAAACCTCATGTTCAGTATTAACAATTAGGTTTTATGAAAAGGAAGGTTTAATTCCGGAACCCGAAAGAACGGAAGGAAATTACCGCCTTTACGATATAGGCTATGTTGAGCGAATTAAGTTTATTTTGAATTGCCGAACTTTAAATATGAGTTTGAATGAAATTCGTCAATTACTCACCTATAAAGATAATCCCAAGAAAAATTGTTCAGATGTGAATGAATTAATTGACTTACATGTCAGTGCTATCAGAGAAAATATAATCAAGCAACAAAAGCTTATTGAACAATTATCTGATTTAAGAGGTACTTGTGATGGCTTATGTACAATTGACCAATGTGGAGTTCTAAAAAATCTAGCTTGATTATCTAGACCTATGCTTTTTTCAAAAATTCTGTATATCTTTACTTAAGGCTGCAAAAAGTTTAAGGTTACTCAAATTCTGTGATCAGATCTTTGATAGATCTGGACAGCTTCTTATTGGTGTTTTAAATACAGATTTGTGTATGAAGAGAAAAACATTTCTAATCCAGATATTGGTACTCTTATTCACATTCCAGAATATTTGGAGTGTGGCAGAGGCTGCGTGTCTGCATGAAATGCCAAACATACCCAATTCAATACTCTCTAATCCAATCGATTTAGACGAAAAGAGTGATAGTCCTAGTCAAGCACTTTATTCCTTAGAAAACTATAAAGAAATCTATGACTATTGTCAGAAGGTTTGTTTTAACGAAAAGTGCAGTCATTTCTCAAATACAATCGTGATTCAGATTGACCCACCCGATGATCTGAAGCTTAAAACTCATTTTGAGACAGTCCTTACACCATCTTATTTGGGAAGAACTTTTTATAAATCCCCTTATCTGAATCAATTAACACCCCCTCCTGATTTGCCCCTACTATTGGTGGGGTAGTCTTATTAAAAGCCCACCACTCCTAATCTCATTATGTGTGGGGCATTTCATGTCAAAAAACAAATTATATCAGGATACTTCTATCCTGAATTTATCCTGGTCAGCATTCCGTACAGGTGTCTTGCTATCAGCAATGATCAGCTTGAGTACTTCTGTAGTCGCCAGTCCTCAAGATTTAACGCTGCGACAAGCCATTGAGCAGGTCAACCAGTATCAAGCGTCCCAAAATTTCTGGGAAACGCAAAACAGCATTAATGCCACGAATCTTCAGCAAAGTAAGCTGTTTAAAAATCCTGAACTGTCAGTTGAACAAACGGGATTTGGTTCAAATAATGAAAAAGAGCTTACCATTGGCATATCACAACCCTTGGATATTTTTGGTGAGCGAAAAGCAAACCAAAAATTAGCCAGTCTCTCTACAGATAAAACAGCACTGAAGCAGAAGATTTATCAAGCGCAAATTGAGCTTGCAGTGAAATATGTATGGTCACAACTGGCCATTGCCGAACTTGAAAGAAACATTGTCAATGAACAACTTCGGGTGAGCGAAGAAAACCTTAAAGCGATCGAGAAGCGCTTTACTGCGGGCGGTATCGCGCAAGTAGATGTGAATCGCGCACGTTTAAGTCATGCTGAAAATATCCGTCTTTTTAGACAGGCCGACTTACAGGTACAAGTGGCCACCCAACAATTATCAAATTTATGGGGAACCTCTGATAAGTCATTGAAGGTAAACCTCTCTTCGCAAAAGCTTTGGCCAAAATCGACTCATGGGCAGGTTCAAGAATATTTAGCGGATAACTACATTGAGAAATATCGGATTTTACAGGTGTTAGAGTCTCAAGCAACGGTTGATCAGCTGAAAGCAAAGTCACGTCCTAATCCTACTTTAAACCTGGGCGTTAACCGCACCCAATCCTTGGATAACTCAACACAAAATCAACTGGTGGTTGGAGTCAGTGTACCGCTCAATATTTTCGATCGTCAGCAAAATGGCATAAAAATCGCGCAAGAAAAAATGAACTTATTAGAGCGTCAGAAAGACTTTTATCTAAAGCAAAATGCGCTGCAAATAGGCACGATCTTAACCGAGTTGCAGGGTTTAGAGCTTCAATTCAAAGTCGTTGACGAGACTCAAATTCCTTTGGCGACTCAAGTTCAAAGTAAAACTTTACAAGGTTTTCTGGCAGGAAAGTTTGCTTTAACCGATGTTCAGCAAGCCACGCTTCAATTACAAGACATCCGTCTACGTAAAGTCCAGTTGTTACGGGAGGGCTGGCAAAAGGCCATCGAAGCAGAAAGTTTAAGCTTAGGCATTAGCCCAAGTGAAGTCATGTCGAAAGATGCTATTGCACAAATCAATCAAAATTTATGGCAAGACATACAGGCCATGCCTGTCATTGGTGGGGGAAATTAACATGTTCGATCTTAAAAACAGCTTAAAAAAACAGAGCGGAAAAATCTCTCAACCCCTACTGATTAGTTTGGTCATCGGCGCTACCGTACTCCTCAGTATTTTCTTGATCTTAACGGGTAAGAATAAATCTGAAACATCAGATGAACATGCCGAGGAAGAAGGGGGAGAAGAACATGGTGGTGAAACCGAAGAGCATGCAGAAGGTGTGAGCCTGACTGCCAAGCAACTGGTGGAACAGGGCATACAATTATCAGCGGTCGATCAAGGCCCGGTGGTTAAATTAAGTTCTTATCCTGCCAAACTGAATGTGAATACTGACCAGCAAGCGCACGTCTCACCGAGTTTTAGTGGTCATGTAGAAAATGTCTATGTAGAACTCGGTCAAAAAGTTCAGAAAGGACAGCCTTTGGCTGCGTTGCTTGTTCCTGATCTAGTTGATCAGCAGGCCAATCTTAAAATTGAACAAACCAACCTTGAACTGGCGAAACAAGACTATGATCGTGAGCGTCAGCTTTGGTCACAGGGCATTTCAGCAAAACAGGACTATCAACGTGCTTATAACAGCTATAAACGGGCACAAATTCAGGTTCAAGCGGCCCAATCACGTTTAAGTGCATTTGGTGCAGTGAATGCCAGTAACGGACGCTATATTTTGAAAGCTCCCATTTCTGGCGTGATCAGTAAAAAGGATTTGGTTCTCGGGGAAAATGTTCAGTTAGCCGATCAACTCTTTACGATAGACCGGTTAGATCAACTCTGGCTTGAGTTTATTGTTCCAAATTCTGAAATTATGGGCTTAGCCCCGAATCAAAAGATCGAATTTAAATCCTTGCAAACGGAAAAGGTCTATCAGGCTGTTATTCAGACTTTAAATACTGAAGCGGATATTCAAACAGGCCGTCTTCAGGTGCGAGCAAAAGTTGAATCGAATGCAACCGAATTACGTCCAAACTTGATGGTAAACGTACAGTTGCAACAACGCAGTGAAAGTACCGCATTACGGGTACTTAAGTCCGCAGTTCAGAATGTCGATGGAAAAGATGTGGTTTTTGTCGCCATTCAGCATGGACAGAAAGTTGAATTCAGTCCGCAACCGGTGAAATTAGGGCAATCGTCTGGGGATAGCCAGTGGATTGAAGTGGTAAATGGGCTTAATCAGGGACAAAAATATGCAGCTCAAGGCAGTTTCTTACTGAAATCTGAGATGGAAAAAGGAGAGGCTTCACATGAGCACTAAAAGCCCTCACATTCCAGACCACGAATCGGTAAAACCTGAAGGGCTGTTTGATCGGCTGATCCAGTTTTCTATCCATAACGCCATTTGGATTATGCTGTTTATTGCAGCCTGGATTGCTATTGGTATTTATAGTTATCAAAAGTTACCGATTGATGCTGTACCGGATATTACCAATACTCAGGTGCAGATTAACACTTCAGCCAATGGCTTTACGGCTTTGGAAATGGAACAGCGGATTACCTATCCCATTGAGAATGCCATGTCAGGCATGCCGAAAATGGAACAAACCCGTTCGATTTCACGCTACGGCTTATCGCAAGTGACCATCATTTTTGAAGATGGCACGGATATTTACTGGGCCAGACAGCTTATCAACCAGCGCTTGCAAGAAGCAATGGGAGAAATGCCTGAAGATGTGCAACCTAACATGTCGCCTATTTCGACAGGTTTAGGTGAAATCTATCAATGGGTGATTAAAGCCGAACCAAATGCTAAAAAGCCGGATGGAACCCCTTATTCGGCGATGGATTTACGTGAAATTCAGGATTGGATTGTAAGACCGCAATTACAGCGCGTAAAAGGCGTTGCTGAGATCAACAGTATCGGTGGCTTTAATAAAACCTATGTGGTTGCCCCTGATCTGAACCGATTGCAACAATTGCAAATTCCTTTGTCTGATTTACAAACTGCCTTAACAGAGAATAATGAAAACCGTGGTGCTGGCTATATTGAGAAAAATGGACAACAGCTAACGGTTCGTGTTCCCGGCACTTTAAACACGATTGAAGATATCCAGAACATCAGTATTGCCAATAAAAACGGCTATCCGATTCGGGTGGCAGATGTCGCCAATGTCTCAATTGGTCATGACTTAAGAACAGGGGCTGCAACCTATAATGGTGAAGAAACTGTATTGGGTATTGCCATGATGATGATGGGAGAAAATAGCCGTACCGTTGCTCAAGCCATTGATGAAAAGGTGCAATCGATCCAGCAATCGCTACCTAAAGGTGTGGTGATTGAGACTGTGTATGACCGTACGCATTTGGTTGATCGGGCGATCAAAACCGTTCAGAAAAATTTGATTGAGGGTGCAATCCTCGTCATTGTTATTTTATTTCTCTTTCTAGGTAATTTCCGTGCTGCGCTGATCACGGCTTGCGTTATTCCACTGTCAATGCTGTTTACCTTGACGGGAATGGCAGAGCAGAAGATTAGTGCAAATCTGATGAGTTTAGGGGCACTGGACTTCGGTATTATTATTGATGGTGCAGTGGTTATTGTAGAAAACTGTATCCGTCGGCTAGCAGAAGCTCAGAAGCTGAAAGGTGGTTTACTTAGCCGTTCTGAAAGATTTAAAGAAGTCTTCTTGGCTGCAAAACAGGCGCGTCGTCCTCTGATTTTTGGACAGTTAATTATTTTGGTGGTTTATCTACCTATCTTTACCCTGACGGGTGTAGAAGCCAAACTTTTCCATCCTATGGCAATGACTGTTGTACTGGCTTTAATTGGGGCCATGATTTTATCTGTCACTTTTGTGCCAGCCGCAGTTGCCCTATTTGTCACTGGAGAAGTCAAGGAAACCGAAAGTCGCTGGATGCATTGGCTTAAAACCAAATATGAACTGCTTTTAGATAAAGCCTATGAGCTTCGTTTATTTGTGACTATTGTGGCTGCCTGTATTTTAGTGCTTACGGGCGTGCTAGCCACTCAAACAGGTAGCGAGTTTGCACCTCAACTGGGTGAAGGTGATTTTGCTGTTCAGCAAATGCGTTCCCCAAGTACAGGGTTAGAACAGTCACTGAGAATGCAGGAAAATACTGAAAAGTTACTGTTGAAAGAATTTCCTGAAATTAAAGCGATCTTTGCCCGTACCGGTACAGCAGAAGTGGCCACAGATGTTATGCCACCCAACATTTCAGATGGCGTGGTACTGTTAAAACCTCATGATGAATGGCCTGATCCAAAACAAACGATTGATGAGCTTCGCCAAAGAATGATTACTTTCTTAGCGACATTGCCGGGAAATAACAGTGAGTTCTCGCAACCCATTGAACTGCGCTTTAACGAGTTAATTTCAGGGGTGCGAAGTGATGTGGGTGTCAAATTATTTGGTGATGACATGGAGATTCTAAATCGCGAAGCGAATAAAATTTCTCAAAAAATTAACTCAATTTCAGGCGCGACAGCCGTTAATGTAGAACAGACCAGTGGCTTACCCTTGTTGAATGTAGAGGTGGATAAGTCCAGAGCTGCACAATATGGCTTGTCGGTAAGAGCAATTCAGGATCTGGTAGCTACAAGTGTCGGTGGCCAGAATGTTGGAACAATTTTACAGGGAGACAAGCGTTTTGATTTTGTCATCCGTCTAGATGAATCCCAGCGTAGTCCTGAACAGTTAGCGGTACTTCCTATTCAATTGCCGAATGGTGGTTTAGTCCAACTGCAAGATGTGGCACGCGTTGAAAATATCCTGGGTATTAATCAGGTCAGCCGTGAAAATGGTAAACGTCGAGTGGTTATTACTGCAAATGTAGAAGGACGTGATTTAGGCTCATTCGTAACAGAGCTTCAGAGCACGTTATCCAAACAGGAATTACCAAGCGGTTATTGGATAGATTATGGCGGTCAATTTCAAAATCTGATGTCTGCAAAAGCGCGTATGCAATTGGTGGTTCCGCTCGCATTGTTGACGATCTTTATTTTATTGATGGCTGTATTCCATAATATCAAAGAAAGCTTACTGGTCTTTAGTGGTGTACCGTTTGCCTTATGTGGAGGCTTAATCGCGTTGTGGTTGCGTGACATTCCATTATCCATGTCAGCAGGGGTTGGCTTCATTGCACTATCGGGGGTGGCTGTACTGAATGGCTTAGTCATGCTTACCTTTATCAAAGAGTTGCGACAACAATATGACCTTTATTATGCAACGTGGCAGGGTGCAATTTTGCGTCTTAGACCTGTGCTGATGACAGCTTGTGTGGCGTCCCTTGGGTTTGTCCCGATGGCTTTGGCAACCGGAACTGGGGCAGAAGTACAGAGACCTTTAGCAACAGTGGTTATTGGAGGAATTATCTCCTCTACCCTGCTTACATTGGTTTTATTGCCCGTACTGTACCGCTGGATGAATGAAAAGAAAGCTTCTTAATCCATTAGATTAAGCAATTTTTAGCAGAGATATTGAGCCTGTCTCAAGTATCTCTGCTAATCATGGATTGAATAAGGAAAATTTTATGTCAGAACATCATGATCATAGCCATGCGGTTGTTACTGAAGGAAATAGTAAGAAATTAATGTTTGCTTTGGGTTTAACGACTACTTTTTTAATAGTAGAAGTTGTCGCTGCTTTTATTACCCAAAGTTTAGCATTACTGTCTGATGCCGCTCACATGTTTACTGATGTAGCCGCATTAGCTATTGCTCTTGCTGCTATCAAAATTGGTAAAAAAGCCGCAGATGATAAAAGAACTTTTGGCTATCAGCGATTCGAAATTTTAGCGGCTCTGTTTAATGCAGTGATGCTTTTTGTAGTGGCGATATATATCGTCTATGAAGCTTACCAACGTTTTACGAATCCTGCTGAAATTCAAAGTATTGGAATGATGATTGTCGCAGTCATTGGTTTGGTCATAAATTTGATTTCAATGAAAATCCTTTCTGCGAGTGCTGAAGGAAGTCTAAATGTGAAAGGCGCATATTTAGAAGTTCTTAGTGATGCACTGGGATCGATAGGCGTGATTATCGGAGGAGTGGTCATTTATTTTACCCAGTGGATGTGGGTAGATACCTTAATCGCTGTGTTAATTGGCTTCTGGGTCTTACCTCGAACTTGGGTTTTATTAAAACAAAGTATCCATATTTTGCTTGAAGGGGTTCCTGATGAGATTGATATTGAGTCGTTAAGAAATGATTTATTGATGCTAGAGGGTGTTGAAGGGATTCATCAGTTGAAAGTCTGGGCTATATCTTCAAAAAACATTCATTTAACTGCTCATTTAGTTGCTCCTAATAGCAATCCAGATCAGCTCTATCAAAAGGCCTTAGACGTTCTAAAACATAATCATAGTATTACTGAAATTACGTTACAAATAGAAAGTACGGAATGTAATACATTGGAACAGCATAAACATTAAAGTGCTGCTCTTTCTACATAATGGACAGATGACTAGGCTGATAAACCTTACCATTTTCCTGTATTACACTTCTATTTATCACACGCACTTTAAACGGCACTGTTGCAAATAACCACGAATGGTAAGCTGAAGACTGTTTTAGCTAAAGGTGCAGCATATGAATCCTTTCCATGGTCGGCATTTTCAGGGCGAAATCATTCTTTGGGCTGTGCGCTGGTATTG
>NZ_VPED01000047.1:0-12593 GCF_013417335.1 Acinetobacter sp. YH16031 | reverse complement strand
TGGAAGGGTCTTCTGTTCCACGACATTATGGTGATTTAGTGAGAAAGGTTGACCATGATGCATATTGTATATTTATAGCGCCTAAAGTTGCGCCAGGAACAAAAGCACATTTCTTTAACTTAAATCGATTTTCAACGAAACACTATGGGGGAAAAACGAAAATTGTTCCTATGTCTTTAGATGATTTTATATCTTTTTTACAAGTTGGAATAACTCATAATTTTCAAGATGTTAATAAATTAAAAAATTGGTTAGATAATTTAATTAGCTTTAACTTAGACAGTGAAGATGAAGAAGTTTGGTTTGAGGAAATTAGACGTAAAATCTCTACATGGGCTATGTAATTATGAAATGTAATATTGACCATGCTTTGACTGGAAATATGAAAAAATATCGGGACTGTCACATTCCTCCAGATCTGGTACTGCTTTATGAGAAAGATGATAAAGGAGTGATCCGAGTCTTGCGCCTGATTCGATTAGGTAGTCATAGTGAACTTGGAATATGAGAGTCACTGAATGAAAAAACCCCGGTATCCTGCCGGGGTTTTTTATTGTCGCTGATTGTGCTGTTGTACCCTCTGGTCCATGTGCAATAACTTATAATTTTTGTTTTATGTTATGGAACTTCCTGTTCCTGATGAGTTCATCATAGGAAAGTTCCAGTATCCTAGATAGCCGCAAAGGGCCGAGATTCACGTAAGCCTGAGCGTACAAAATAGCCTAAATTTTATCCACAGCAATTGGGGATAGTTTTGGAACCTAGATCCGTATGAAATGGGCGCTGACTGCTAAATTGATCGTTTTTTAATCAATTTTAATGGCAAAATGTTACATATTCGCTTAAAAACTCACCAACTTATTACAAAAGCGACTTTTTGCTGATTTCTTAGTCATGACTAAAATTTTAAGTAATTGATAATTATATTAATATACAAGTGTACTTCGTATAATCACCATTATGTTAAATAGACTTAATATTCGATGAAATTTCTTTGAATTCTAGTGCTGTCTTTTGGGTGTTGGGAATATGGCCAAACACATATTCATCCTTCGTCTGAAAAAAGAAATCAAAGCTTTGACTCATCAGTGAATCGACTTGGCTTTGCTTTTGATAAATAGGAGCAATCCGGTTGATGTAGTAATTAATCCACTCAGATTGATGATTAAACGTACCGTAGTCTCTTAAATCAGCATAGAGAAGTTGTAGATCCGCTGAAATGGCTTCAACATTGGGATTAAACATCCATACCGTGATGTTCATCGGTTCAACAGCCATGATTGTGTAGGCTTGCTCCTCATCGAACCTTTCAACTTTATAAAGTTGAGCTCCGCTGTCACTATAACTAGAGCAAAGTAACTTGGTATTTTGTACTTGAAAATGATCAACACCGATTTCATGTTCTCTCACTTTCCGTGAAAGTTCTAGACAATAGGGCAAAGCTTTTAACTCTGATTGAGCTATTTGCTGAAATAAGGTTATGCAACGATTGAGCACATAGCTTTCACCTGTTCCCGTAATAATTCCCTTGTACCAAGGATGGATTTTTGACGTTAAGTTATCTATTAACTGCTTTGTTTCACCTTCTTTGAGTGTGACTTCTTTATTGTCTGCAGCAACAATGATGCTATCATTCAATTGAATGGCTATGATAAAAGTCATACTTTGGTGAAAAAAATTGAACTATTAGAGATTTATTTTAAGCTAAATATAAGATTAATTTTTAAATGATTAAAGAAGATAGGTAAACCTATGGCAGGTGGTTCTCAAGTCATCATTAATAAGAATGGAATTACATTCATTACGCCTGCAAAGTTTGAGGCTAAGGCAGGTCAGCACCTTTTTAAAAGCGGTACAGAAGTTGGTGTAAATATCAAAGGCTTGCCAACTTATGAGGCCTATAATGAGAAATTTCAAATGTTATTGCCCTCTGGTGAGCCCTTTAAAAATGCTGATTATAAAATTTCAAATGCATCCGATGAGTTTATGGCCATAGCAGATAATAAAGGCCGATCTAAACGAATAAATTCCTTACAAGAAGAAAGCTTAAAGCTCGATTTAAATTGGATGAAGCTAGAAGCTGAACCGAGTGAAGGAGATGATTAGTGGGTAATTTAGATTGGGAAAGTAATACAAATACAACAGAGAATAGCTGTAAAACAGCACAGTGTGATTGCTTAACTTTTTGGGAAGTACAACAACAAATAGCGATGATCCGTCTGTCTAACTTAAAAGATGCCAAAAAGAATCTCTATAAACTCGAACCAGGATATGAAGCAAGAGCCAGAAGAATTGCCTCAGTTTATGCCAAAATTTATCTTGAACAAGAAAATCATGGAAGTCAGCAATTAAAAGGCCGTTATTATTGGATGGGCTTAGGTGCATTTGCTTCAAAAACTGTTGCAGCAGTGTTTAAACATGGCTTAACGGCTTGGGGGTATAAATGGATTCCCATTATTTCCCCTTTTGTCTTGACGCCACTTGTTCGCAATCCAGTACACTCTTTTGCGAAAGGGAATTTATGGTTATTTATGGATATTGCACCTTGGCATTATGCTTGGAGTATGTCTTCGCAATCTTTTAATCAATGTCGAACTCAACGTGATGTATCTAAGTTCACCCATATTAAGGAAGAAGTGTTAAATATTCCTTGGTCGAGTTGTTTACCCATCATTAAGCATTTGCAGAGTACAACTGAAATTACTCAGGCTTTTGGGATGCTTCCCAAGATAGAAGGCATTTTTAAAAGAAAAGGAAAACCAAGGAGAGATAATTTTAAAGATGCACAAGACGATCTTATGAAACATTTACTGGCAATTGCAGTACAGGAACAACGTAATATTTTACAAGAATTGGTTTGGAAGGACTGGATGGTACAAGCACAGGCAACTTTACAAAGCTATACCAAACTTCCCGATAGTACTTTAGTCCTTTCTAGTGATTATAGTGTTGATGCTGTTAAGCCTAGACATGGGAAATATGAAGGACGTCATAAAGATGTACTCGACAAATTACCTGAATCTGTCTATAGCGAACCTTTAGCGCATACCAAAGTTCAAGATTATGATAGCCGTATGGAGTGGATTCAGAAGGCAGCAGAAAAATATCATACCTTAATGTTAAGTGACACAGGGCGATCATTTTTAGAGAAGGAACTCGCAATTATTGCAGGATGGGGCAATAGTAAAGCGGACTTTGTAGTTGGCAAGGACAGTAATGATGGAAAGATTTAAGCATTATTTTAATTCTATCTTAGTCTTCATCTTCGGTTTCCTTCTTTTAGGTTGCCAACCTAATGCAAAAAATACAGAGAATAGTGCAATGAATCAGCAACCTTATTTACTCCATTTTGGTCTACAGGGCTTTAAAGACTTTGCTCAATACAATCAGAGTGCCGTGGATAACCATCCTGTCGCTAGTTTTCGAGAATTAGATTTTTCACCACCGAACCTTGGTCAAATTAAGATTGAAAATGGCGCGAGTAGCTTAGCTATTGACCATGTTTTTTATGTATTAGGAACATCGTTTCATAAGGAAGATGGTATTGAGGTTATGACTGTTAATGCAGGCTTAAATAAAGAGGAGTTTGTACGTCCTGAGCAAGCCTATCAAGCGTATGCGAATTTAATGAAACGAGTAAATCAAGCGGGATGGAAACTTTATATTGCTCCCTATAACCCACGTATAGCGAAAGAAGATAATATGCGATATGTCATGAAGTGGGGCTATTCGATTGATCCAAGCTATATTTTTAGTTATGAGGAATGGCAAAACATCATGAATGCGAGTGGTAGTGGGTCTTTGGGTTATCGCTTATACGCTAATGGTCTTTTATTGAATATATACATCAGTCAAACTAAAAAAACTGAAGATGAGAAAGAGCAATATATGGTTCGTTATACTTTTAACACCATTCGTTATGATCAACGAGATGCCTTAAGTGATTCAGAAAACAATATTAATGCTTATACAATGACTCCATTGGAGTTAAAACAAGCGTTTGAAAAGGAAGAACGAAGAACTCAAAGATCTAGAGAGTATGATGAAAAAGAAGCAATTGCAGAAGGTTATCGTATAGATGAGAGCTATGTTGGTCCTGATCTTTGGCAATATGTGAAATAATTAATTATTTCTAAAATTAACATAATACACCTTATACGAAACGCCTCTTAAAATCCCTTTTTAAACAATGTCTTATTCATGTAGAAACAGCCTAAGCAGTCACTCTTAGGCTGTTTTGGCAATTTTTCATGTTCCACGATTAATAAATAAACAATGTTCCACGGCTTTGTTTAGCCAAAAAACATAATGACCGCATTTTATTTGAGCCAATTTCAGCCCTCTTGGACTGAAATAATGGCCCAAACAAAATACGGTCTTAGAGGAAAATACACATCAATAAGAAGATAACAGCCAAGCAACCAAAACTCAGAGCCAAAACACGCCATAAATCCTTCTTTTTGGCGTTATTTTGGCTTTCATGCAGTAGGTTCGATACTTCCCTCAGTTGATGTTCAGAATTGCTTAAATCGCTTTTTAGACGCTTAGATAGCATGTGTAGTTGATTTCTTTCTTGGAGGAATTTCTGCCGTTCCTGTGTGAGTTGATCAATTTTTTCTTGGTCTTGGTGAATAATGGGCGTTTCTTTTTCGGCAAGTTGTTTTTCTAGAGCCTGTTTTTCGTTTTTTAAGGTGTTAATCGTCAGTTCAAGTTGTTTAAGTTCTTGATTGGATAGTCGCTGATTTTGCTCTAGTTGTTCATATTTCCCTTTGATCTGTGAAAGTTCATTCTCAAGCTGTCTAATTTTTTCATCAGCCTGTTCATGAGGCTTTGCTAATCGTTCAGTATGTCTTTCAAGCATCAAAACTGTTTGGAATAGCTCATCGTTTTTCTGCTCTAGTTCTGCAATCTTCCACTTTGAATTGTGCAATCCTTTGTAGCGTAAAAGGTCTTCTATACGTGCATCGCCATCTAAGAACTTGTTTTCTAAAACCTGATTACGTTCTTTTAATTCCGTATTTTGAATCTGCATCTGCATTTCACGTTCGGCCATACGGTCTAAACGACGTTTCAGGTTTTGTATTTCATTATTTTGACGAGTAAGCCGGTCTATCTGCCGTTCAACTTTGTTTGTTAAGGCTGTTTTGGTCTTTAAAGTGGTTGATTCATCTTCTGCAAACTCTTTGAGATAACGACTTAACAGTGATTCTTCCAAGTCAAAGGGCATATTTAAGTCTTTTTTGAGCACTTGGATGATGGATTGATAGGTCAAACCATCTTTTTTTAGGCGTAAAACATCGTCTAGATGATTTCTCAGCCACTTTTTCTTATTGAACGAAGGTTTATTTTTGATCACTTGAAAGCCTTAATTTTGTTGACGCTCTAAAATCGGTTTTCAACCGATTTTTTTAAGACACACCATACGCACCTTACAGGATGCCACTAAAAAAATTTAGATTTTTTCAGGGTATTTCTTAAAATAAATATATGATTTAAAAATATAAAACAGTAATTTTTATGTAAATACTTCCAAAAATTGCATAACTTTTTACAAGTGATTGATTTTTTTATTTATAGAATTTTAATACGTTTTATAAGGAATCTAGTGCTAGCTGAAAATAGAAAAGCCACCCTGAAGGTGGCTCAAAATTAGTAGCCTAACTCTTTCTTAATCAAATTATGTAAATCTTCATCCGATAAAGTATTGAGCTGACTAACAGCAGCTTTAAGAATGATAGACCGATTTGCTTTAGCAACACGACATTTAACCTTCAGATCATTAATTTGCTCACTTACATCTTCTGTTAACGAAAATGTATATCTTTGAAATTTAGCATTTGATGGGGTTAGTTCCTGAACATTTTTTGATGCACCAGAGATAAAATCATTCACTAATTTTTCATTTTTAGAAGTTTGATCTTCTCTTTTTAAACCTTTTAAAGCCATTAGAGGTCTCCTAAAAACTCTTTAGCGATTTGTTCAATTTCTTGTTTGGCTTTTTCATCAGATGACATTTCAAAAACGGATAACCCATTTTCATCAGCATCGTCATATATATTTCGATTACACGTAAAATTATTCAATGGAATGAGATCAAACGATTCACATGCTTCTTTAGCATCTAAGATACGTTGAATTTGACTCGGTAAAGTTGGACATTGAGTAATGACTGCTCGTGTATAGAGTTCAGGATTCACAGCTTTAGCGAGACGTATTAATTTTTCGACATGCACTAATGTTTTGAGATCTCGTCTTTTAGGACGGAAAGGCAAAAGCATATGCGTGGAAACAGTCATTGCAGAACGTAGGGCTTCAGAATCCTGTCCACCAGCATCAATAATGATATCTTGGTATCGCTTAGATAAGTCCATTAGGATTTGTCGAATATTTCCTGAAGCTTGTACTGATGGAATATTTTTTACAGCTGAATTTTCATCACGTTCTTTGATCCAATCGGTTGTTGTACCTTGTGGATCGGCATCGAGTAATAAGATATCTCGATTACTCGCTTGTAAATAAACTGCTAGATTTTGGGCTAAACAACTTTTGCCAGATCCACCTTTTTCACCACCAACTAATATGATCATTTTTATTTAACTTACGTAACTTATTTAACTTAAGTATATTCTAATAATAGAGAAGATCAATGTATTCACATAGTTAACTTTTTACGTAACTTAAATAACTTATGTAACTTACGTAAGTTTATAAAAAAAGTTTTATCTTATATATACTTTTTGATTGAATTGAATTACAAAATAGATATATTGTATAAACTACAGATATGAAAAAGCCCCGTAACTTTCAAATCTTGGCGGAAGAGAAGTTACAGGGCTTGAATTCTTAGAACATGCTTGCACATGAACTGTATTAATAATACATGGTCATTGTGCATTTGCAAATAGTGAAGATAAGCAAATGCAACAATTATCTTTTCTGCTTGATCAATTTCAAGACAGATTACCTAAAAAGCCTTACTGTGCAGATAATTTGGATTATGGTCTGATGATCATGCCTAAAGAAATTTCTATAAAATACAGATATATACAGCCAAACAGTCCTTATTATTTACATTATCTAGTATTTGATTTGGATTATGAGGCTTCATTATCAGAAATATTATATGGACTAGTAGGAGTACCATTACCAAACTTAGTAATTGCTAATCCTTACAATGGTCGTTCTCATATTTTATTCCAGTTAAAAACACCGATTTATACCACTGATGCTAGTCGTCAAAGACCAATTCTCTATGCAAATGCCATTCGACATAAACTTGGAGAGTTGTTCAAAGCAGATCCCGCATATACACATCTAGTAGCTAAAAATCCTATGTCTAGTTTTTGGAAAACTACGTGTTTACGGGAAAAACCTTATACCTTAAATGAGCTAGCAAGAAACTTAGACTTAACTTGGAATGATGCTAAAAGAGAAATTAAACAAGATGAAGCGATAGGTTTAGGACGTAATTGTTTTGTATTCCATACAGCTCGTCATTGGGCATATAAAGAAATACGGAAGTATAGAGGGAGCACATATTCTGTTTGGCTTGAGAGTGTAATTCAGCATTGCGTGAAGCTAAATCAGGGTTTGATTCAACCTATGACCTATGGAGAGGTGAAAGGCATTGCTAAGTCTATTGCGCGCTATTGTTGGAAAAAAGACCCATATTGTTATCAGGAGTTCATTGATCGCCAAAAATATAAGGGGCGATTGGGTGGCATTAAAGGTGGAAAAGTAAGATCTGCAAAATATGATGAGCTGAGGAGGCAGGCAAGGGATCTACATTCACAAGGTTTGAGCTGTAGAAAAATTGCAAGTGAACTCTGTGTATCTAAATCAGTTGTGGCTACTTGGATAAAGTGTCCAAGTGAGCCTAAATCAGATATTAGCGCTTTGGAAACTACTTTTGGTTTGTTTTCTTAGTTAAGTGTCCAAGTGAGCCTAAATCAGATATTAGCGCTTTTGGGAGTTTTTTTTGTTACCTATATATTCTTCTACTTCAAACTTTCAGTTAAAAGCAGATCATAGTTTCATTTCTAAGAATGCTTTGTTTGAATTATACGAAAGTTTTGTCTTCTATAGTTATAATGGAAGACAAGATCTTGCTTATTGTACTGAGGTACATCTTAGTGATGATCCTTATGTAACCCTATATTCTGTTCAATATGAAGAAAAATTTAGGCATCTTAGGATCAGAGATTTTGATTTCATCTATGGTCAAAGTTTTGATGAATTGAGAAAAAAATTTATAGTCTGAATTGATAAATGCCTCTTTAAAGTGGCATTTTTTTTGAACCAAATTTCGTATAAGAAACTTTATGTTAAATGGATAAGGCTGAAAAAACATAAAATCTTTTTAAATTAGATAAATTTTAGCAAAGCATTAATTTACTCGTTAATATTTGGGTTAAACTTAAAAAAGGAGTATAGCAAAATTGATGGAATCAAATGCCTTCACCAAAAATCTTTTTTCAACGTCTTGATGGCGCTGATTTTGTTAATGAATTAGCTACAGCCTCTTTTAATTATAATGAAGGTATCATTAGTGTTGCTTTTGCGCGAAAAAATGGTGCTGATATCATTTGTAATAATGTTCTAAACAATAAAAAAATAATATTTTTCATAGGAATAAATAATGGAGTAACGTCTAAGCAAGCTTTAGAATATCTTCTAGATAAGAATGTACATCAAGATATTTATTTGGTTAATACTGGTACTCCCCAACAGATTTTTCATCCTAAAGTTTTTTGTTTCTATGAAGAAGCTTCAAAGGAAGGAGTATTGAGTGTTGGAAGCTCCAACCTAACTTCTGGAGGATTTGAAACCAATATTGAAGCCAATATTTTATTGTATATAAATCATTCTAATTGGGATTTAATACAAACAATAATGATGAATTTAAATATCATAAAGGCTGATTGTATTCATTTAAAAAGTAAGCATCAGTTAGATAATTTACTAAATAATGGTTTTCTAGAGGATGAAAGTAAGAAAATTTTTGTTCCTGTTAGAAATCATATAGTATGGAGTCCTAGCTCTCCAAATATTCCAAAAGTTAAACTAAAAACAATAGTTAAGTCACAGAAAGAACCTACTAGTACAGGTACAGTCTCACCTACTAGTACAGGTACAGTCTCACCTACTAGTACAGGTACAGTCTCACCTGCCAGTACAGGTACAGTCTCACCTACTAGTACAGGTACAGTCTCACCTGGTATCCAGACAATTTGGTTTGAAACGAAGCGAATGACTGGTGGATCAAGAAATATTTTAGATTTATCAATGAAATCTTTAGTTGAAAGAGGAGATCCGAAAGGAACTATTTTTGAATTTAATGATTCTAAGTTGATGCTAGGTACAGTGTATTTTTTTGGAGTAGATCCTTTAAGTAGTCATAAACGTAAACTAATTACATTAGAGTTTGATGGGGTTGATTATATTGGCAATGAGATACTCTTCCCTACAGGAGATAATGCAAATGGTACGTGGCGCCTTCAGATTAAAGGAGTAAGCTCTAATAATATAAAAATTACAGATGCTTTTAGAGCAAAAGAAGAAGGATATTACTTAGTCGAAAAAATAATAACCTTTACTAAGATTCGTGAAGATTACTACTCTTTATCTGTATATTCAGAATCAGAAATGGCTAATTTTAAATTATCTTCACGAATCTTAGGTAGGAATGGTTCTTCAAAAAATGCTAAGCAATTTGGATTATTTTAAAAACGGCTTAACCATTCTTGGTGCTTATTTTTTCTAGCTCCGCTAATGCCACCATTTGCACCACCAAAGTTAAGCATAATTGTATCTTCACTTAATGGAATTCCTTCAGAAATAAATAAAGGAACATTATTTATTTCTCGAAATCGCTTAACGAAAAAGTTTAAATCAAAACTGTATGCGTATCCTGTTGTATGTTGATATGGTGGATCAACATAAACAATCGAGTTTGTAGGAAATGGAATACTGAGTAATTCCATAATATCCATATTGAAACAAGTTACTCCACTCATTTTGTTTACAATAGTATTTATTCTCCGTCTTAATTCATTCGGAGATGGTTGCATAGCATTTGCAGGACTACGACGAATACTTGTTTCAGTTGGTTCCCAATAGTCTCTAAAACAAGCATTTGCCCAATTTTTTTCCTTACGATAGATTTGTTTTCCACCAAAGGAACAAGCTTGAAGGATTGGATAAAGTTCCACTTCATGTTTATCTATTGGTAGTTTAGAAAGAGTAGATAAATGCTCTTTAAAATCTTTTTGACTACTAGGTAACTCTGCTAAAAATTGATCAAAAACATCCATATTAAAAGTATTAGATCCTATAGCTGACCAAAAAGCCCCCCAAGAACTAATATCAAGCATAGAGATACGTGTTGGATCTATACCTCGATTAACTAATTCAATAGAAATTGCACCTGAACCACAACATAAATCATAGAATTGAGTATTGGAGTCAGTAGAAGAGTTTAGAATTACATCAACTATTTGAGATGCTACACGTTGTTTACCACCTTGATATGAACAAGGCACTCGTAATATTGAGCTCATCAACATTTCCTTTGAATTAGAATTCTTGCATAAACTCTTTGACCATTGATTATACCGACCCCTCCTCTATCCTCAGAGTGTTGTAAGTATTTTACTTGTGAAAGAACATCAGAAGGTACATTGGAACGTGCATTACCATTAGCAAGCATTACAATTTCAAATTGATCTGGATTATATTTATCAAGGAATGTAATAGGTACACCCATTAAGCCATCATAATCTACTGGAATATTTTGAGTGCGGTTAACCTCAATGGCATCATAATTTTCATATTTTGGATAATCATTTGAATTATATGCTTTAGTTAAAACTAAATTTTCATGACGTCTAGTGGTATCTAAATTAGTAAACCAACGAACACCTTTGACTCTAATAAAGCGGCGCCCTGTATCATCTATCCCACAATTACTTGCATTTAATGGATAGTCATCAGGAACATAAAACTTACGATCTCCTGATCTTATAGAATCACCATACCAAATTTTATTATCACGAAAGAGTGGGAATATTTCCTTGCATGTTGATGCATTCATATTTCCAAGAATAATAAACTTTTTTTTATGCTGCATTAGCAAACTAATATATTCACGGAAAAGACTGAAGGGAGGATTAGTGACTACAATATCTGCTTCTTGTAATAGAGTTTCACATTCTTTTGAACGAAAATCACCATTACCATTTAAATGTACAAGAGAGTTACTCGGTATAGCAAATAAAGATTCTAAGTCTAAAGAACCATCAGGTCTTTCTAAACTATGGTTAGGTACCTCTTTTACTACTGCTTTATAGGCACTAGTTCCCCCATTTAGAGGATATTCTTGGCCTGCTAAACTAGATTCTGAATAGCAAGTGGATATTAGACCCGCTAATTCTAAGTCATCGAAATGAAGTATAAAGAATCTAAAGAAAGCTGATTCAAATGGATCATCACAATTACAAAGTATAGTTTTTCCCTTGAAATGCCTTCTATGGTTCATCATTTCCACAAAAACATCTTCATATTGAGTGTAAAATTCATCTTTTTTAACAATAAATGCATTATTAAGAGTGGCATTTCCAGATTTCAATTGAACTATTGGACGCTCGATATTTATATCAAATGGCATCTTTCCCTCACGAACAACAGTTTTAAGAAATGTATTAATCGCTGTGGACATGCTAATACCAATTTCATCAAATATTTTGCTAGCACTTTTTTTAACATCTAGATCAATACGGATTGTAGTGGTTGGTTTGATGGACATCTTTGGGCTCCAATAGAGAAATACAATGTAGCACAATTTAGTGCTGTAATCTCTATATAGAAGCATTGGTAATACTAGGATGATTATTAAAACACCAATCTTATTATTGAGTTTTCCTACAATTAACATAATACGGATTATGCGAAACGAGAGCCTACTGCTCTCGTTTTTTCATTCTAGAACTGCTAAACTTCTTATACGCCATTGACGTACTTCAACCTATGTTATTCATTGAAACCAGTATTTTTACCAAGCAAATTAAAGAGCTTGTGAGTGATGAAGAGTATCGTCAGCTCCAGCAAGATCTCTTGGTACAGCCTGATAAGGGCGACTTAATCAAGAATGGCGGTGGAATTCGTAAAGTACGCTGTGCTCAAGGCAATAAAGGTAAAAGTGGCGGTATCCGGGTGATCTATTATTGGGTCACAGAGGATGATCAGATCTTTTTCCTGGTGGCTTATCCAAAGTCTGTGAAAGATAACCTGACAGACAAAGAGACCTCTATTTTGCGTCAATTAGTGAAGGAGCAATTTCATGGATAACAACTTATTTGATGACCTGGTTGCTTCAATCAAAGAAGCTGGTGCCATCAAACGCAATGAAATGAAAGCAAGCCGGGTAACTGAGCTTGAATTGCCAGATATTAAGGAAGTACGTGAGAAGACAGGCTTAACCCAGGCAGAGTTTGCTGCACGTTTGCATATTAGTGCCAGAACCCTACAAAACTGGGAACAAGGCCGTCGCTATCCGACTGGTCCTGCAGCGACTCTAATTCGTATTCTGGATGCTC
>NZ_VPED01000046.1:0-13113 GCF_013417335.1 Acinetobacter sp. YH16031 | reverse complement strand
CATGAAATACGGTATTCTGATGTGACAAAACCTGAATCCTGGTCGTTAAAGTGTTTGTTTGCACTCATATTTTAACTGTTAGGACTCAGGTTTTTTTATTTAAAGCAAACTATGGGACAGCAGTGACATCTGTGGTCTTTTTTTCGGTTTCGATTAAACGAAACGGATTGGCTTGAATTCCGGCTCATTTTTGTGATGATCATCATCACATTGTTCACCTTCTTCTTTAGTGCCGCGGTCGATATAACCGCTGCGTTCGGTTTCTGGCAGGTTTTTCATTTCCCAGGCATAGACAGCCTGCATACAGGTCTGACGCTGCTCCTGAGTCAGCGCTACACCATTTGGCCACTTGCCAATTTCAATGGCTGTTCTTAAGCGTTCTACAATCTCAGGATTGAGTACGGCAAGCATTTGTTCAATATTCATATTTAATCCTGCTTAAGATAATCGAAGTCCTGATTCCAGCCCAGTTTGGTTCGACATGCATTATAGAAGTCATAACCTGGCGGATGCAGAAGATTCAGTTTAAAGGGATGCTTACGAATATGGACGCTATCGCCAACATTCAAAGACACACTGTGTTGTCCATCCGCACTCACCATCGGCAGTACGCGATTTTCACGAATCATCAGTTTAATTTCACTATGCCCTCCGACTACAATCGGACGTGAAGACAAGGTATGCGGATGCATCGGCACCAGCACAATTGCATCCATACTTGGATGCACAATCGGTCCACCACCGGACAGTGCATAGGCTGTCGATCCGGTCGGTGTAGATACAATCAGACCATCACTATGCTGACGATAGACATATTGTCCATCAATATTCAGCTCGAAATCAATCATGTGTACCGATTTGCCCGAGTGCAAGACCACATCATTCAGTGCAATCGCATCATAGATGATTTCACCTTTGGAGCGAACTTCCATTTCCAGCAGGAAACGGCGTTCTGCCTGAAAATCACCTTTTAATACCTGATCCAGCTTGAAGATGACTTCAGTTGGCTTGATATCGGTCAGGAAGCCCAAACGACCACGGTTCACCCCGATCACTGGTGTATTGTATTTTACCAATGCCCGCGCTGCATGTAACAGTGAACCATCCCCACCTATCACAATCACCAGATCAACCACTTCGCCCAACAAGGCGCGGCTAACTGTTTGGGTATTCTGATAAGGAACCAGTTCAGCTGTATCTGCATCAAAAACAGGATGTAGACCTAAATTGAGCAGATGATCGTGGATCAGGCATAAGGTTTCAACCACTGAAGATTTATCCGGGCGTCCAATCAACCCGATATTTCGAAATGTCTTGTGGGAAATTTGCACCAGTGTCGTCGCTCCGCTTCGAATCCTGCTTATCATAACATTAAGCTTGAATAGGATGACAATTTATAACATGACAAAGCTGTGCAGGATTGAATTGAAATAGATTGAAATTAAGGAGAAAATGTGAAGTTTAATTTTAATTTTAATCTCAATAATTGATTAAATATTGCAAAATAATGAAAAGCTTCGCATGATTAGCACAATTTCACAGGGTCTTATCGTCATTTATGAAATCTGAACGAGGTATGGGGTTCATTGCCTTAATCTTCTCCATTCTAGTCATTTCTGCATTTGTAGCATTTAGTATCTATTTGATTAAATTAGATAATATTGTGCGTGAAAAATTTGAAGGTCAACGCTGGGATATTCCGGCCAAGGTTTTCGCACGCCCGATGGAAGTGTATGTAAATGCCCCGGTCAGCCAGCAGGATTTCCAACAAGAATTAAAATTACTGGGTTATAAAGGTTCGGACAGCTATACCAAATCGGGCAGCTTTGTCAGCACTGGCAATACCATGTATGTGCATACCCGTGGCTTTGATTTTGGCGATCGCGTTGAACCTGAACAGGTATTGAAAGTCAGCTTTGATGGCGATCAGATTGCTGAAGTAAGTGCGACCAAACCCTCTTCTAGCGGGATTGCCCGTCTGGAACCTTTATTGATTGGTGGTATTTATCCACAGCATAATGAAGACCGTGTGCTGATTAAGCTCAATAAAGTGCCTAAACCGTTAATTGACGCATTAATTGCCACTGAAGACCGTAATTTCTACAATCACCATGGTGTATCTCCACGCGGGATTGCACGTGCAGTGGTAAGTAATATTACTGGTGGTAAACGTCAAGGTGGTTCAACCCTCACCCAGCAGCTGGTCAAGAATTTCTACTTAACACCAGAACGCACCTTAAAACGTAAGGTGAATGAAGCCTTTATGGCAATGCTGATTGAATTGCATTATGGCAAAGATGAGATTCTGGAAGCCTATTTAAATGAAGTGAATCTGGGTCAGAACGGTAATTATTCCGTAAATGGTTATGGCCTGGCTTCACAATTTTATTTTGGCCTCCCGTTACGTGAACTGAATATTTCCCAACAGGCCTTTTTAGTCGGTCTGGTCCAAGGTCCAAGCCTGTACAACCCATGGCGTAATCCTGAACTTGCGAAAAAACGTCGTGATGTGGTTCTGAATAATATGCTGGTAATGGGTAACCTGACTCAAGATCAGTATGAAACAGAAACCGCCCGTTCGCTGAACGTCATTTCCAAACCAACTTTAGGCCCTGCTCGCTTCCCGGATTTTCTGGACATCGTTCGCCGTCAGTTGCGTACCGAATATCAGGAAACTGATTTAACCAACCAGGGTCTGCGTATTTTCACCACCTTAGATCCATTGGCGCAAACCCGAATTCAGGACAGCTTTAAGGAAAGCGTGGCCCGTTTAAGTAAAGGCAATCCAGGTCGTCTGAAAGATTTGCAAGGTGCAGTTCTGGTCGCACACCCTGAAAATGGCGAACTGGTTGCAGCGGTAGGTTCTACCCAGGACTTTACCGGTTTTAACCGGGCTTTAGATGCCAAGCGTCAGGTGGGTTCATTACTCAAACCGGTGATTTATCTGACAGCGCTAGAATCAAATCGTTACCACTGGGCAAGTCCTATTGAAGACAATCAGATCACCATTCAAAGTGATGGCAAACCCTGGACACCGAAAAACTATAGCGGTAGCGCACATGGTGTAGTACCGATGTCTCTTGCCCTGTCACAATCCTATAACCTGTCTGCAGTGCGTTTGGCACAGGAATTTGGCCTGTCGACCTTTATTAACCATCTGCAAAAATTCGGTGTGACTTCTGACATACCAAATTATCCATCTATTTATTTAGGTGCAGTAGATATGTCACCGTTGGAAGTGATGAATATTTACGGTAACTTCGCAACAGGTGGCTTTAAATATCCGGTGAAATCGATTCGTTCTGTAGTCGATGCCAATGGCCACTCGCTTGAGCGTTACAGCTTAAGTGTTCAGCCGACGATTGATCCAGCATCAGCCTATGCTCTGAATTATGGTTTACAACAGGTCATGTCGAGTGGTACTGGTCGTTCTGCCTATAACAGTTTGCCACGCAACCTGAATCTGGCGGGTAAATCGGGTACGACAAACGATACCCGTGATTCATGGTTTGCAGGTTATTCTGGCAACTATATGACAGTGGTCTGGTTAGGTCTGGATGACAACAAAGTCACTGGATTAACCGGTTCTTCAGGTGCACTTCCGGTCTGGACCAATGTCATGAAACAGCTGCGTCAGAAGCCGGTGAATCTGGCTCAGCCTAATGAAATTGAATGGCACTGGCTGGACCGTTATACAGGTAAACTGACTGCCCAAGGCTGTGATGGTGCCATGTATATTCCGATTTCACGTCATGCCTTGCCTAATCAGGCAACTGCTTGTGGCATCTCGCATTACGCCACTGAACCTTATACGATTGATTCAGAACCTTCACCAGAAGATGAGGAAGATGATGATCTCAGTCGTTATATACAAGAAAGTGAAACAGAAATAGAACGCGAAGTTGCTAAACAAACCCATATTATCGCGAGTGGAAGTTATAGCCAATAATTGAGTCTATGTTTATGTTAAGAAAATTGATTCCTGGTCTGCTCATCCTCGGTCTGGTGGGCTGCCAAAGCATGTCGGAGCCAGAACAGCCTGCGGCTCCTACTAAACCTCCGGTTCAGCAGAAACCAAAATCCTCTACACCTGATGGTGTAGTGATTACGCCCTATGATCGACCGGAGATTAAACGTCAGAAGATTGTGATCCCTGAGCAAAAGCCTCAGGCACAAAAGTTTGATGATGGACGTAACTTACCTGCATTTAAAAAATTGATGCAGCAAACTCAGCAGGCCTATAGCAAGCAGCAATATAATCAAGCTGAAACTTCTGCAGTACAAGCTCAGCGTTTGGCGCCCCAAGCTTCAGAAACTTATCTGTATCTTGGCTTGATCGCAAACCGTAAAAACCAGCCGGCCCGTGCAGATGCTTTCGCCTTACGTGGTTTGAGCTATGCGCAGACCAATGCAATGAAAAAGCAGCTCTGGCAGGTGCGCCTGAAAGCAGCTCAACTGCAAAAAAACACCAAAGCCATTCAGCAAGCTCAGCAGGCCTTAAAGAAATTTTAAGGTCCTGGCGTGAGCCCGGTTATTTATAATAAGTTTCTGACTTAAACATAACGGATCCCTGCAATCCCATAAGCATGCTGGTTTTGAGCATGGTCTAGATCTTCAGCTTTTATACCGCCTAAGGCAAATACAGGAATCTGTACCTGTTCAGCCATCTGTTTAAATTTTTCCCAGCCTAAAGCTGCGGTATCAGGATGTGTTTCTGTTGCCAGTACCGGGCTGAGTAAAGCTGCTTCACAGCCTATGTTTTCTGCATGTTTTAATGCTTCCAGATCGTGACAGGCTGCAAGATAACGATAGCCACCAGCTAACTCCCCTTTTTGCAGTTGCATCAATTGAGACTGTTTCAGGTGAAGCGTACGAATGGTTTGCTGCTGCAATTCATTCAATTGTGACCAAAGTTCCTGATTAATGATCAATCTGGATAACTGATCGACTGGAATCTGCTGTAACTGGCTAATGTGTTCAGGGCTGGCCATTACTCGCCAATACAGCATCTGGTCTGTTTCCAGATTATTCAGGTGACTCAAGTCTTCAGAAATTTTGATCTTTCTCGGCCATTGCAGCTTTTGAATCATGGCCTGATTGGCTTTAGGAAAATTTAGTTCACTGAGTTCATCCCGGCTATACCAGCGCCAAGGCTGCTTGATTCCAGCTAATTGTTCTGGCTGAACCGAAGCATGGAAAATATGCAGATTGACAATGACATCTTCATATTCATGCGAAATAAAATCAAAAGCCTGCCATTGCTCGATGTCAATTCCGACTTCTTCAATCACTTCACGTCGACATGCCTCTATAGGCAATTCGCCCTGTTCTACTTTTCCGCCTGGAAACTCATATTTATTGCCCTGATGCTGTTTAGCTTCACGCCAACCGACCAGAACCTGAGTTTGATGAAATAAAATAGCGATTGCGACATGAATTGTGGTTTTAGACATAATGTTCTGAACTATTGAAGTTTTACAGATTGTAAGCAAATTAGAGTTTTTTATAAATGCAGCAATTATTCGTTGACAGATCTATTCGATAATGATTATCATTTAAATCAATCCAAAACACACCACGGAGTCGACGGAATGAACGCACCATTTAGCCTATTTACCCGCAATAATGATACTCAGCATGCGCTACCGATGTTGCATTCGAACAATTTATTTGCGCTAGGACGAGAAATCCGGATCATGCATGCGGGTGAAGAATACCGTCTACGTTTGACTCGTAACAATCGTCTCATCCTGACTAAGTAATTTAAATACTCCAAAAATAATAAACGTGGGAACAGGCAGTATGAATCAGCGCATACTGCTTTTTTTAATTGCTATATCTAATATCTTTATTCTTCAGATTGAAAAATTAATGAAACTTTAAGCCCACCCAAAACTGACGGCGCATAATCAATCTTGGCCGTATGTAACTGCATAATCTTTTGACAAATCGACAATCCCAAACCTGAACCTTGTGTTCGCGTGCCCAAGGCGCGGTAAAAACGCTCACCTAAACGTTGAACAACTTCTTCCTGAATTCCCTCTCCCGAATTTTCAATCATAAGTTGTAGATTCTGACCTTCAACTATCGTCCTGATTTCGACCTGTCCCTGCATCGGCGTATAACGAATGGCATTATCAACCAGATTGCGGATACAGCTAAAAATCAGCTCTGCATTTGCTTCAATCACTGCATCTTCAAGTTTTAAGTTCCAGTGGATCTCTTTTTCCTGAGCAAAAGGTTGTAAAGCTTGTAAGACCTCCTGAACCAATACTTTAAGATTCACCTGCTGTTTGGGCAACTGCTCTGCATGTTCTGGATCAAGCCGAGCCAATAGCAGTAAGTTTTCCAGAATCTGCGTTCCGCGGTTGACGTCATTCTGAATCATCTGTAACGCTTGCCTAAGTTGAGCATCTTCCTGATATTTACGTTTCAGCACCTGTAAACGCATTTGAATGGCAGACAATGGGGAACGCAACTCATGTGAAGCATCGGCAGTAAAACGTTGCTCGGCAGCCAATGACTTTTCCAGCCTGCTCAACATGGCATTCAGCTGACGGATAATCGGTTGCAATTCAGTAATTTCAGGATCAGGACTTTGAACCGGAGTGAGATCCTGTGCAGATTTAGAACCGATTTCTCGGGAAATTTTATTTAAAGGTCTTAATTGCCGCTTAATGGCAAAACGTAAAATCAGCCACTGTAATATCCATAGGATAAATAAAATCCCGGCGAAACCTAAAGTCGTTTGCCAAAGCTCATCAAAGCGTACCGAAAGCGGTTGTACCACTTTCACTTTCAAGTCTTGATCTTCAGCAATCAGGATGCGAATAAAATGACCATTTTCATAATCAAAGTGAAATCCATTTTTCTGTGCAAGTGGTATCTCATTAATCAGTTCATCATCAATTGAAGTGGTCAGTACCTGCTGATTCAGTAGTAAGGCATATTGAATATCAAACTGCTCACTGATTTCATCAACCTGCGTATTTTTGGCCTGGTTCACATCTCCTAAAAGTAACTCTGAAATTTCCTCCATCAGGTCATCATGCAAATCAATCGCCTGATAGCTGGAAATTCCCAATAACAGCAGCCACGACAGAAATCCTGCCAGTATGGAACTGAACATGGCATGTTGAATCAGCCGGCTTTGCAGGGAAATGGGTGCCTTCATATGGAGGCCTCGGGTTTATGCATCCGGTAGCCCAAGCCACGAATGGTTTTAATCATCTGACTGCCAATTTTTTTACGTAGCTGATAAATAAAGACTTCAATCGCATTGCTTTCGATTTCATCTCCCCAGGCATAGAGTGATTCTTCCAGCTGTTCTCGGGTAATGATATGTTCTGGTTTTTGCATCAGCTTATATAAAATCTGGAATTCTTTTGCAGTCAGATTAATGCTCTGTCCCGCCTTCATTACGGTCTTGGCCTGAGTATCCAGACTAAGATCCAGCCATTGCAGGATATGATTTGGCATTTGCTGTTTTTGTCTGAGCTGGGCACGCACGCGAGCGGAAAGTTCTTCCAAACTAAAGGGTTTTACCAGATAATCATTGGCACCTAGATCAAGTCCTGCGACCCGGTCATGGATACTGTCCTTAGCAGTGATAAATATAACAGGTGTATCTTTCTGTTTATTGCGCAAGCTTTTAAGAATGTCGTCTCCGGTTGCATTCGGCAGGCCACGGTCCAGCAAAATACAGTCATACTGATGCTGTTCAATTGCCAGAATGGCATGATCCCCACGATCCACCCGATCAATTACATACCCGTCCATTTCCAGCCAGGTTTGAATACTTTCCGCCTGAGATTCATCATCCTCTGCCAAAAGAATACGCATGCTATGCTCCGCTTATTTTATCTTTCTATCTTGCCTTGAAAAAGTTTTAGACTCAAAAAAACCACATGCTTTTTGGTAACTTGCATGTGGTTTTTTGTTGCTGTCTTCAGATTCAGTTCAGGAAATCCTGCTGAAATTAGAACTGAACTTGGTCGACATCAATTTCAACACGTTTCGCAGGTTTATAGTCAATGTCCACTTCACCAATGATTACCACAGGTGTTTTAGCTGATACAGGTTTACCCTGCCAAAGTTCATCATCAATTTCGACAGTAATGGTGCCGGTATTGTCACGGAACTGGTATTTTTCATCACCGACAGCTTTTACCACATACCCTTTTAGCTGAACCTTGCTGTCATCTTTCATGGTCAGTGCTTGCTTTACTGTAGTAGTTTTAGCAAATGCAGCCTGATTCACCGCAGTTTCACTACTCGCAACTGCGACAGTCCCAATTGAACCCATTAATACAGCCGCTAAAACAGTATTCATCATCATTTTCATTGCAGTTACCTCTTTTTAAAGTCTTGCCCTGTTTCGATAATGCTATTAAAACAGCCGAAGATGAATTGAATCTTAAGATTGCTTCATCTTCAGAATTAATTTAATGGCACAACTCTTAAGACTTCTTCAAGTGTGGTGACCCCTTCCAGAATCTTGCGAGCGCCGGCAATCCGTAAAGGTTCTACCCCTTCTTTTTTTGCCTGCTGACGTAACTGATTCAGGTTAGCATCCGCTCCGATCAATTGCTTGGTGGTCAGGCTGAGCGGCATAAATTCATAAATCCCGATTCGGCCTTTATAACCGGTATGGCGACACTCTTCACAACCAACCGCTTTAAAGACAAATTCTGGGCGTGGTAAAGGATAGTCCACTGCCAGATGTTGCCATTCCTGCTCATCCAGGAAACTCTCCTGCTTGCAGTGTGGACATAGCTTACGTACCAGACGTTGGGCCAAAACTCCCAAGATAGTCGCTGCTGTTAAAAATGGTTGTACGCCCAGATCATGTAGACGGGTCAGGCTCGACGGCGCATCATTGGTATGCAAGGTAGAAAGTACTAGGTGACCGGTTAATGCTGCCTGAATCGCCATATTGGCCGTATCTTGGTCACGGATCTCACCTACCATAATAATATCTGGATCCTGACGCATCAGTGCACGCACACCATCTGCAAAGCCCAGTTCAATTCCATTATTGACCTGCATCTGGTTAAAGCTTGGTTCCAGCATCTCGATCGGATCTTCAATCGTGCAGACGTTCACCTGCTCAGTCGCAAGCTGCTTTAAGGTGGAATACAATGTAGTGGTTTTACCTGAACCGGTCGGTCCAGTGACCAAAATAATACCGTGACTATGGCTGGTCAGATTATTCCAGTCATTGAGCAGATGTCCTTCGAAACCGAGCTGTTGAAAACTTCTGACCAGAACTTCTGGGTCAAAGATACGCATTACCAGCTTTTCACCAAATGCGGTAGGTAAGGTCGATAAACGCAGTTCAGTTTCCTGCCCTTTCGGAGTCCGGGTTTTTAAACGGCCATCCTGTGGTTTACGTTTTTCTGCCACATTCATCCGACCCAAGATTTTGATTCGGGAAATGACCGCAGTCAGGGTATTGGCTGGCATGTTATAGATGGTGTGTAATACCCCATCAATCCGGAAACGGATTTTGCCGGTGTCTTTGCGCGGTTCCATATGGATATCACTAGCACCCTGCTCAAAGGCAAACTGCAGCACCCAATCCACCAGTTTCACAATATGCTGGTCATTGGCATCAGGATTCTGTGAATCACCCAGTTGCAGCAAGGCTTCTACACCTTTATTTTCCCGGTCATAAGCAGATGATTTTTGCGAGCCACTGACTGCACGACTGACCTGATAATATTCAACAATATAACGCTGGAGCTGTTCCGGATTGAGCAATACCCGTTCAATTTTTTTTGGTGCAATATTCTGTTCGAGGTTTGAGACCCATTCAGTTTTATAAGGCTGATCTGTGGCGATCAGAACTTTATCTGGTTGAATTTCTACTGCCAGAATACGGTTACGCAGTGCATATTCCTGTGACATAACATTGGTCAAGGCCTGCACATCAGCTTTGAGCGGATCGATAATATAGAACATTAAACCGGTTTTTTCTGCCAGCCACTGGCATAAGCGGTTGAGTGTCAAAGTACTTTGAGGATGGGAGTGATCAACCAGACTAAAGTGTGCGATCCATTGCAAGGGATGCCATTTTATTTGTTCACGCTGACGATGTGTGGTCTGAACTCGCATCCGGTCACGTTCAGTTATTTTTCCGTCTTTTAAAAGCTGATCCAAACACCAGCCTGTATCAATTTCAAAATCAAATTTCATGATTGATGGTCCCCAAAACTGCTTCCACTATAACAAGTTTTTCCTGTTTTTCGCATTCCATCGCGACTTCTCAAACTAGAAAGCGGTTGTGTCTCTCAAGAATATCAAACACATCCCATGGGTTTTAGGTCATAACCTTTTTCTGCTTGTTGATGTATCAATTTTTCGCCTATATTTCAATCAAGATATCTTATTCAATCGCTGAGGCCGGGTATGGATTTAAGCGTAGTTCCCTTAAGTGAAAGTAGTTCCTTTCATGAATTGCTTACTATCCTGACTGCTGCCTTAGGATGTGGTTTACTAATCGGATTGGAACGTGAACGGCACAAACAGCGTGAGGAACAGGCCAGTTTTGCCGGGCTACGCTCTTTTGCGATCTGTGCTTTATTAGGCGCATTGTGCTTTCTATTTGGAATGGCAATGGGTCTGGCCGGTGCACTCATTATTGGCGGCATTGTCATTTTTTCTATCCGAAATCAGATAGAAGACCCTGGGATTACCACTGAATTGGCCTTTATCATGACCTATTTTATAGGGGCGATTTGTCTGTGGAATATTCCTCTGGCTGCAGGACTAGCAGTTCTGATCACGATAATTTTAATGGCCAAACACTCTATGCATAATATTGCCGGACAGTGGATTACTGAGGCTGAATTTAGGGATGGATTACTATTATTAGCCTTGATTCTGATTGGTTTACCGCTAACCCCTGACCGGCCTTTATGGGGTGAAGTGCTGAACCCTTATCTGATTTTAAAATTAGTAACTCTAATACTGGTAGTTCAAGCTTTGGCACATATCGCTAAACGTTTCTTTTCAACTAAAAATGCCTTGATATTGTCTTCAATTGCCTCGGGTTTTGTTTCCAGTACAGCCACTATTGCTCAATTAGGGATACAGGTCCGTAAAGGTGAAATGGATGCAAAATCCAATGCTGGTGCTGCCCTGATGTCCTGCATTTCGACACTGATTCTATTGTTTATTGTAGTAGGAGGCGTTTCTTGGGAGTGGCTAAAAATTCTGCTCTTACCTTCATTGGTGGCTATAGTTATTCTGGCTACATGTGCATTTGTATTATTACATAAAGCTGAACCTGCTAAAAATCAGGAGTCTCCGGAATCTTCTGACAGTAAAATGTTTAGTCTCAAAGAAGCTGTAATTATCGCTGCCGCATTAACCCTTATTCAGGCTGGAGTTTACGGACTGGAAATATTACTCGGTAATGCTGGTCTCCTGGCTGGTACTTTATTTGCGTCCTTATTTGAAATTCATGCCGCAATGGCCAGTGTGGTCATTCAAGGAGATCCCTCCAATACCCGTTTGATCTATGCCTTACTCTTAGGTTTAGGCGCACATGCTTTGGCTAAGTCGGTCAATGCAGCCTTAACAGGTGGTTTTAAATTCGCGTTGTATTTTGCACCGATACAGATTTTACATATGGCTGTGTTGATCGGTATTTTTTGGTGGATGTATTTTTGACTATTAAATATATTCAAATAATTAATTTTTATATATTTTACAAGTTTAATTCTAATATTTTCTCGCTATAATCAGTTTGCTTCAATTAAGAAAAGCAATATTTAAATTAATTATTTTAATAAGGACTATTATGAAATTAAAAAATTTATCGCTCGCTATTTTCAGTGCATTAATGCTAAGTGCGTGTGGTGGGGGTTCATCTTCTGATTCAAATGGCGGTAATACTGGAACTGGAACTGGAACTGGAACTGGAACTGGAACTGGAACTGGAACTGGAACTGGAACTGGAACTGGAACTGGAACTGGAAATACTACCCTTACAAAACCTGACTTCCAACAATGGTCATCATTCTATATTGATGAATATTCCGACTCGGATCTAAATTATGAAATTGAACAGCTAACCTTTGATCAAGGGAATATCTATATAAAAGTAGACGAAACAACAGGCTGGAATAATAGTGAAACTTTTTATTTAACTGCTAATGGATTATATGATAAAGGCACTAACCACCCATCATATGGCAAATTAGAAGGTACAATTACCTCCAATACAACCACTTGGAAAAGACTTCCATATTCATCTATTAACTCTAAAGGTTTGAGTGAAACATTAACTTTTAAGACACTTGATATTAGCGGTAAAAATGTGGCAGCAGCCTTAAGCCCTAATAATTTTCTTGCATTAAAATATAATTTACTTGAAAGCTATCCAATGGGCGATAAAGGACTTAAATTTTATACTGATCTAAAAAATTCTACTTTCCCAGAGGGCTCAACCTGTATACAAATACAGAAAGCTGAACATACTGAAGATTATATTGAACTATATAACTATTCACTAGAACCTGATATCCAGCAGGACCTAAAAGGCTATTGGCAAGAACTTCTTTTAGACCCAAAAGGCTATACAAAAAAAATATTTAAAGATTCAATAGCTTATTTGCATAATGAAGGAAACATTGAAAACGGTTTTGCTGAATATAAAAATAATATTTATGAAGTAGATTTTTATAAGTCAGGAACGTCATTCAATTTTGAGTCAGAAATATCTGAGCTAAACAGACTTTACAACGCAGCATCAGACGAGCAAAAGATCTTGTTAAAAGAATTAATAGACCTACAAAAATCTTCATGCTCTTTATTTAATTCAACTGCATCTAAAATAATCGCTGAAAAAGTTGGACTTTACAAATAAGAGTTATTAGAGAGGAAAACCTATAAATTTATAGGTTTTTCTTTTTAAATTATTTACTTAATATTTAAAAATTTTAGCTTTACATCTTTAGGCCTTATATAGCGTAATTTAAATAACCCGAATCGCGGATAAAAAATTGACTTGAAAAATAAGAGGACTAGAGCCATCAGTTGAGTTACCACACAAAACTTAAAACTCTAGTCCCGATGTTTAATAGTACCGAATTATTTTGCGTAATT